>NZ_FPJC01000046.1:0-10505 GCF_900119265.1 Pseudomonas sp. NFACC04-2 | reverse complement strand
GGGACGTACTCTGGCGGTCGACCGTCAGCAGGGTCTGGTCGGCGTCATCCTTGACCCATGCCAGTACCTGATAAGTACCACTGAATGGGGTATAGCCGAGCGTGACCGAGTGTCCCGTGGCCGCACGAATCTCAACGGGCAGGGCTACCTCGCCCTGTGAACTGCCCAGTACTTCCAATATCTCCACCAGGCCGGACTTATGCACGACCCGGTAATGCTTGTCGTCCTCCTGGTAGAAGTGAAAACTGTCGAGTTTTTTTTCCTTCATCACCAACTGGCCGCTGACGGTGTCGCTGCCGGTGACCTTGAAAGTTTCACCCGTGCTCAGGGCCAGGATCTGGTTGGCGGGGGTGTATTGCGACAACTGCAGGTTCCAGCCATGGCCATAGCCGCTGTCTCTGGTATTGAGCGGGTTATATGTCAACCTCAGCGGAACATCTGGCCCACGCAAAAAATTGGCTTTAATGTCGGGCAAGCTGATTGCAAAGGTATATTGCCCGGTGCGTTGATCAACGCCGCCCTCCATAAAGCTCATGAAGTTGAACGCATTGGAATGTACGGAACTCGAGGCGGCCATTTTTCAGTCCTCATATATTTGAATGACGCTTAGCTCGCGATAGTGCATCGCCGTCAATACTTCATGCCCGGCAAAGCCTGCCTACGCCCGGCCTTCTACCGAACGTCGGTGTCCCATTACTTATTTACAAGGGTTTCGGGAGTGAACAGTGAATTTTCCAATGTATTCCGATCCCCCACGATGCTCGGGGGGAGGAAGGCAATTCGTCGCTTGTGTGGATTGCCTCGCCGGTCCATCAATATCACCGCCAGATCCCGAGATAATTTTTCTCGTGAAGCGTTCCCCTTACGGATATACGGGATACGATCGGAGCGGTGCAAGGTAATGACTAAAGTACCTTGCTCAAACTTGCTCTTATTAACCTCAACCTCAAGCGTTTCATTTTTTACGACATCCTTGAGGTCACTGTCGAACCTGACCCAGTCAATAGACTCATCTTTCAACGGATCCTTGAAGATATAGCCCGTCCAACTGAACATCGTTTCAGCCAGTTGCTCGCTCTCCCAACGAATGGTCGATGTCTGGGGAGTTATATAAGTATCGTTTCCCTCAATGGAAACAAACTCTACCGTTTCGAACGGAACCCCTGGTAGCCCTAGCGGCGCGCCCTTGTATCGTAACGTCCAGTAATCGACAGTACGCAAATGGAAGTCAAAATCATCCTCTTCCGGCTGGCCCGGTTCATGTGATCCACCATCGACCCTTGCCCTGACGAATTCGTAATCATCCAGTTGGAACGTAGGGATACCCAAGGCGGTGATCTCGATTATTTTGTTGTTACCTGTGAAATAGGTCGATGTCCACCATTTCTGGTCGCTGTCCGCCTGGAACGTCGCATGAAACTTCATGACCTGATTGCCACTTGCCCGGGTGTGGAGATAGATGTCCTGCTTGCTGATGGCACTGGGTGAGTTATCCGGCACAGCAGCTCTGGGGGAGGCCAGTTCAAAACGATTTTGATATAGGCGACTGCGCCACTTCTCGCCATCCCACGCCGGAATACCCTCGAGCGGCTCGTCAACGGGTTTTACTTCATCCCCTGTGTCGTCATCCACCAACCTCAAGCTGGCCTTCTCGGTGACGCTCAACGGATACTCGATGTTATTGACAGGGGAGGTCTCGACCACTATCTGAGCCGCAAGCTGTTGGTAGCCATTGGCATACAACGAGCCCAGTCGCCCCCCCTCCAGCCCGCCCGCCACTTTCACGGTAAAACTCGAAAGCGCGTTCCAGCTAGGCTCGGGCTCCAGTTCGGAGAGCTCAACGACACTGTAGCCGCTGGACAGCACCACGCCGTTGCTGACTATTTCACATTGCACGACGCTGCTGGAGGCCAGGCCCTGCGCCAATGCAGTGAAACGACCCGTGGCACTGACGGCGCCAGCGCCACTGATGACTTTCCAGCGCCGGGGGACGCCGGGCAGCAGCGTGGCATCATCCCTCAGTTGTACTTCTACGGATTTTTGTACCGCCGGCACATAAGCAGGATCGATCCGCAATTGTTGTTGTGCATTCACCAGCACCAACGACACGCGCCGTGCCTCCGGCCCTGTAACCTCGATCTGTTGAACGGCCAAGCCTTTGGTTCTAGACCGGGCATCAAGCGTAAACGTTGCCTGGTTGCCCTGATGGTTCAGCGTTCCGTATTCAGGGGGGAGTGGACCCCACGTCACGCTGGTAGCGTCCGCCGTCGAGGCCTTCAGTACGATGGGTTGCGATTGCGTCCTGCCTGGGTAAACGGCGGTTCGTGGAACCACCGTCACGCTGTCATGCACCACCAGGAGCAAGGCCGATGCTGTATAGGTAACGCCCCCAGCGAGATATTCGGCGGTGACGACCACGTGCAGGGAGTCATGTCCGATGACGCTCCTGGAGGCCGCGGTGTAAAGCCCGGCCATTATCGAGCCATGCCCTGCAGAGCGATGGCTCTGCAGACTGACCGCTTTCCACTCCTTGGCCTGAATCTCGCTTCCGTTCCAGTCCAGCAACCTGAAGCGCTGGCTGCCTCCCGCCTGGATGGTCTGGAAAGCAGGTTCCAAGCTAATGCGGGTCCGCTTCGCATCAATGTTGCCAAACACCGCCAGATCGGCCGGCGCATGTCGCTCGCGCTCTACGAAAATGTTGTCACCGGGAAACAGCAGGTTATTGAGGACGTCCAGCTGGTTGTTTTCGATATAAGGAATCATCGCTTGGGAAAGGACCAGTGCCGCCGTATAGCGATCACTGCCATCTGACTCCTGATCATCGGGGAGTAAATACGGAAAATCACCGTCTGGCGGGAAATTTCCATCGGCTGTATTGGCCACCAGCCGTATGAAAATAACCACCCCACCCTCACCAAAGTTCAACGCTCCCCTGACCTTCGCTCCCGGAGCCGCTTGGGTAAGAATGCGGAAAGAGCGAGGGGTCAAATACTGGTAGCCTTTGAGTTCGAGCATGCCTAGTTCAAAAACACTTCGATGCGCAGGCAGTGCTTCGAAACTTGCTTTCAAGAAAGCAGACAAGTGCGTATTTGTGAGTTCATCATCGCTGGCCAGGTCACACCGAAAATTCACGCCTTCGGACAAGTTCAATTTCACCTTGCCCTGCCTGTCGACTTCACCGACCACCATGGACAAATCGATATCCATCTCGAGTGTGTAACCCTGTGACTCAGTAATATTGAATATCGATGACAGTGTCTCCAGCGTGCCAGCAGCTTCGCGGAAAGCGGTATAACGGCCACTCAGGATATTCATTGTCAAAATCGCGCTGGAGTTCGTAAGTGACGCGCTGTTGAACGACAATCGCGGTTGACCGAATGTAATATCCTTCAACTCGATATAACGACTTTTGAGTTCGTCCAGAAAGACCTGTCCATTAAAAGGCGGCAGGAATCCAAGCCCATTGAAACGTTCGATATATTGCTGCTCCAACAAACGATTCAAGCGTTTCCGACTGAATATCGAGACAGCACCCCAGCCTTGGGTCACCGAACCCTGCTCCATACGTCTTAGCAGACTTTCCAACGAATTGACAAACATGATATTGCCCTCTGACTCACTTAAGAAGCAAAGCAATAAAACTGTGGCCGTTCGCTATTGACTCAGTGCCTGTAGCACGGACGGGTAATCGGAAAGTGGCAGCGGCAAGATGACATGGCCTTCAAACATGCCAAAGTCACCGCCGTCCACCGAGACAGCAATCAGCACGAATCGCTCTTTAGCTCCAGGGCTGTCGCTGTACAGGCCCGTCGAGGCATCGATCGACCCCGGCCCACCGAGCGGGAGTGACCATTGGCCATCCTGGAGCCCATTATTGACATAAACCTGCAGTTGAACCTGCCCACCCGGCAAGTCCGGATTCTCTACCAGCTGTACGATGGCTCCGGGTTCAAACTGAAGAACCAGAACGTAGGCAGACTGCGTTTGAGTCCCCTGACACACCTCGATTTCATCAAGTACATAGGCTTTTGTGGGTACCTGTGGACCGGCGATATAAGTGTGATCACCACCCGGTTTGTCGCTGACGACCACGGTGCCGCTTTCGCCCTCGACAGGGTTCTTGATGCCCCACTCCAGCACACTCCCCTCCAGGTGGCCGGCCGATAACTCAACCCGCTGGCCGTGATAACACACCTGGATTTGCGGATTGACGGTAATGGGGTTCGCCAGGACGGTCAGCACCGTCATGCTTCGCTCACTGGTGAGCGGATCCAGGGCAATGACCAGCACCCGGTTATAGGTGCTGACGATCGCATGGGCGGGTGGCGCTTGGTAAAGGCCGGACTGGGCGTCGATTTCACCAGGGTCGCTGGCGCTTCCTGAAAAATTCTCCACCGACCAGCGCAGGCCGGCATGTTCAGGCGTTGTGCTCAATTGAAAAGGCCTGCCAGCGGCGACCTTGGGTTGCTGCTCAACGATGGAGAACGACGAGCCGGCGGTATCGATCCGGCCGAACATCGCCAAATCGGAGGGCAAGGCGACGTGAGTCGGTTGCGCGACGCTGCGGCCTATCAACTCCATGTCGGTCAGGAAAGTTTGCGACGAAGTCGTCGTCAGGGTGGTAGAGAACCGCTCAAGGATTGTTCTCTTCACCGTATTGGCGACAAAGTCCTTGATCTGCTCCAGTTCCCCCGACTCGATCGTCCCAGGAAGTCCGGAGACGTGACTCACCTCTTGCGTATCGGTGTACGGCACGAACAACTGGCCTTCCATCGCCGATGCGCCGGACTCATCCGCTGACAACCGGAACTCATGCTGCAGGTTGATGGTGAAGGTTGCCGTATGCGTACGCCAGGCCGTGCCGCCTGAAGGACGGTATCTGAACGACAGCGAGAACTCGCCCTGCCAGCGTTGAACCACCTCGTCCTGGCCAAACTCGACGGTCAGTGGCAATGCCCCGTCCGCAGCCGAAAGGCTGAACGGCTCTGACTCGAACTCAAAATCAAGGGTGCTGTAAGTGCCTGCCCTCACCTGCAGGGCACCGCGCCGGGCGACCATTCTTGCCAATCCGCCGTCCTGGTCCTCGGTACGCTGGAAATCAGCATCCTCCAGTAACTGCACGAGTGCATGACCGAACGCAGCGCGATGAATCAACGGCAAGGAAAACAACGCGGTGGCCGAATAGGATTGCTGGGCATCATCGTCGGGGATCAGGTACTTGAAGCCGGAGTCATCACCAGGGAAGCTTCCCGCGCGACCATCGGCCATGCGCCCGAACAGCAACACGGCGCCGTCCTCGGTTCCAGGAGTCAATGCCTGTTCATCGCGAGCCTGGGTCCGCACATCGACGCTACTGGCGAACATGAACGGATTTCCCTCTTCGGGAAAAGTGCCCAGGGTGTAGACCCGCCGGTCTGCCTCCAACCCCTGAAACCAGTCCTTGAAGAGTTGCCCGGCTTCACGCTGTTCCGTCGGGGTGTTGAACGATTTGAGCAAGACCTCCTCGCTGTTTGCCAAGTCCCACCTTACGCCGTGGGCATCTGCGCTCAATGCCAAGTCCAGCGCCAGTTGCGAGCCATTCACAGGATCGAAGGCAGAGACGCTGGTGATTTTCTTCCGGCCCTGGGCCGTCTCCACCATCATATGGGTCCCTTCTACCACCGCCAGGCTCAAGGATGTCTTGGAGTGCTGGAAACTGGCGCTTTCAAAGGACTGCACCGGCGCGGCCAGTCTGAAACCTGTGAGGTAATGAGTAATGTTGGTCTCGGGGATATCCATGGAGCCGGTGATAGCGCCCAGGTCCGTGCCCTGACTTAGTCGAGAGATGTAGTCCTGCTGCAATCCGAGGTTGAGTTCGCGTCCTTCCAGGGCAACGATCAGGTCCCACCCTCGCATTTGAGAGCTGCCATTCATCCACGCCAACAGACTTTCCAACGAGTTGCCGGCCATGACATTGCCTCCAGCAGGATATGCGCGAATAACGGGGGTCGGGGCGGCCTCTTGATGACCGATGTTCATGGGCTCGGCACCTGAAGCAACCGGGGAAGCTCAACCAGAGGCAGTGGCAAGATCAGATGGCCTTCGAACTTGCCCCAATCCGGATCATCGACCACTGTAAAAATCAGTACGAATCGTTCAGTGGCCGCGAGGTCAGCCTGGTACAACCCCGTCGACGCATCGATCGAACCAGGTCCACCCAATGGAAGTTCCCACACAGCCTGATCCTTGGGCCTCATATTCACGATGGCCTCCAGTTGGACCTGCCCCAGCACGACGTCTGTGCTGACAATCCTGACCGTTGCTCCGGGTGTTCCCTGGAGCGCCAGTACATGGACGGATCGGGTCTGGTTGGTGCGGGAGTTTTTGACTTCTATTTCATCGACGACGTAGGTTCGGTCGGCGACGACCGGGCCATGATGATAGGTGTGATCGCCCTCGGGCTGAATGCTGGGAAGCACCTCGCCACTTTCGTTGGCGACAGGGTTCTTGATCGACCAGAGCAGTTCGCCGCCACCCAGGGCGCCTGCGGCCAATTCGACCTTGCTGCCGACGTCGCAGATCTGGATCAAAGGATGGACAGACAGTTCGTTGACCAACACGGTCACCAGGGCTGAACTGTGATGACCCGAAGCAGGATCAGTCGCCGTGATACGCACCCGTTTGAAACGCCCCTCGATCAAAGCGGCCGGTGGCGATTTGTACAACCCGGCGGCGTCGATAGTCCCAGGGTCGTCAGCGCCTTTGAGCAGGTTTTCCACTGTCCAAAGCACACTGTTGACCACCGGTACAGTGCTGAATTGCTGGGTATCGTCTTGTGGCATCAGCGGTTGCATCGGGCTGATGACGAAAGACGTCTGGGTGGGGTCAAGGCGACCGAAGTAACCGATATCGTAGGGCGAGCGGATTTGCTCGCGCTCAATGGCCCGCCCGAAATTCATTTTTATGATGTTGTTGATGAGTGGCTTGAGCGCGACTTGGCTGCGTACCTGGATATATAACTTAGCCTCAAGCAACAATGAGCTTATGGCGAAATGAACGCGCTCAAGCGTTACCATAAGTATTACCAATACCATTCCAATAAGAGCCTCTGTAAAATCACGCGCAGCCTCTTTTTGCTCTACACGCTTCTCAGATGTTATAGATAAATCAAATACGACAGGCCGCATGACCGACTCAACAGTCCCATCACCGGCGGTTATATCTGTCAACTCATATACGACATCCAGCTCATAAATCAAATCCAGCCCCATATCAAAGGGCCCAAGCACATCTCCATTCTCAGCCGGATAATACATTTTCACGTCCTCAGCACATTCCGACCGCCAGCGAATGGAAGCACTACGCGTTCCTAGCGTTAACGTGAATGGTTGCACACTGTTCGCATACACAACTGAAGTCCCGCGGCGTACGGTAGCCACAACCCACCTGCCTTCCAACACCAAAGGAAAGTTATATTCGTGGTCCGCCGCTATGGGGATACCTCCACTTTTTACAATCACCGACTCAAGCTGACTTCCGTTGTAGAGGTACTCCAATTCATTCGTATTAAACAATGACTTGATTCCATTAATCAGCTTTTGTTGCCACCCCAAAAAAGGCGACAAACGCATCCAGTCGAACAACACCGTAGCCGAGTAATTCTTACCAGCGTCATCTGGAATCAAATACCTGAAATTCGCTCCGGGGTACGAACCCTCCTCGCTGCCCTCCATACGCACCAGGGCCAGAATAGCGCCGTTGCCGCGCTCGGATGAGCGTGGGTTCCTGGCTGCCGCTCCGCTCGCCTGAGTACGCAGGGCAAATGACTGCGGCCGCATCAGTTCGCTGGTTCCACGCTCGATCCTGCCCAGCGGCCAAATACGTTGTTCCGCAGGGAGCTTGTTGAATAAATCCCGAAAAAAATTTCCGCCCAATCGCTGTTCTTCTGCCGTTTGGCCAAAGGTCAATCTGAACTGATCGCTCTCGCTTAGATCCAGTATGATTCGACCGTCGTCATCCACATTGCCCGGCACCTTATTAAGCAATAGATCCAAATACAACTTCGGTCCTTGCAGCGGATCTATCTCATCTATTTTTTGCACCTTCCAACCGACACTCTCCCGTGTCAACGTCAATTGACTCCCGCCTACGACGGCCATGGACAACATGGCTTTGGAATCATTCAGGTCGGCATTTTCGAACGACAACAAAGGAACATCCATCACGAAATCAATGACAAGCTCCATCCATTTATCATCGACAATCGGCACCTCGCCCCTGATCGGGGGCAAGTAGCTTCCGCTATCGAAGCGACGTATATATTCCTGGCGCATCAATAAATTCGCCTTATCCCGTTCCAGGGCAACAATCATCCCCCAACCGAGCATCCGCGACGTACCCTTCATCCAAGCGAGCAACGCCTCAAGCGAGTTACCGGACATAATCCCGACCTCATTCAATTGAGTAACAATCCGCCGGGCTATGCAATCAGCTGCGGGGATATCAAGGGAAAGCTTTTATAGGAAAAACCCTCGTCAAAACTGGTTTTGACAAACACATCGAACTGGTTACCAATTTGCAATTTTTCAAGAAAGGAACGCGGCAGCGTCGAGAACAGCTGGCCTGCGTTATATTCGTCCTGAGTGACAACTTCGTCATCCCCTGCGCGCAGGTCTATCGCTTCTTCTCCGCCTCCAGGCAGAACGCCATTGGCATATATCTTCACCCGTTGGCCTGGGGCCATGAACGTCCATGATCCCAAGAGGAAGGTCACGCCGTCATTCTCCGTTACTGTGACCAAGGAAATTATATTTCCCGGAGAAGGAGGGGCGCTGATCTGCAGAACCGGCCATCCTCTATCGACATCGATGTCCTTGATTTCCAGATCGAAAATTCCAGATGGATACGGCTGCTCTCCTGGCGGTGTGACTTTATAAAAAACGTCCAGGCGTTTACCCATGTTTGCCGGCACAGCGCGTCGGGGGATTTTGAAACGCCTCGGCCCCTCAGCCGAAGGATCAGCGATATGACTGCCGGTATCGCCATAACCTTCCCAGTGCATCTGAACCTTGTCGTCCGCACCGATCACCGCTTCCTCCGGGACATCGATAACCACTCCGCCCGTGAGGGATGCGGCTTGGAGATAACCTCGATATTCGTCGTCCTCGCCGTCCCATACCACACGATCGATAATGGGATGTGGCAGGTACAGGGGCCTGCGTAACATCAGTGACAACGGCATGGAAGTGCCAGCATTTCCCTCTCGGGCATACTGATACATCAGCTCCACCGCTTTGCCGTTGTTGGCCGCCAACCAGTCATAGTCAACGCTGAGTTCAAGTAGCTGGCTATCAACCGTTGACTGATCGACGCGCACCGCCTTGACGGCCCGTGGATTACCCCAAGCGTACAAAACCACGTCATCGTCCACCTGGATGCCGGGGTATATCTCGATGACCAGCACCAAGCCATTGGGGTACGCCTCGGGGTCCAGCATGTCGCCGGTAAAATCCTTGACTCGAGGAGCTGGCAACAACGGGGCCTGTGGCGTAACGATACGCAACGCCTGCTCCTGCGAGTGGGTGGGCACCGTCGGGGTGGCGTAGACGACGCTGTAGCTCATCAACGCGGAGCCATTTTCAATGAATTGCAGCTGGCTGAGAGGCACTGCCCATTGCACGGGGCGTCCGATATCGAACTGGGACAGGTTTTTTTCGCGGGTAAAATCCTCCCATGGAATACCGTCAGAAAAATATCTTTTCAGTGTGAGCTTCACTTTGTCGCCCACCGACATCGCCTGGTAAGGCGGCGCCACCACGGTGGCATCGGAGCCCACTATCAACGACAGGTCCACGTCGCAATCATGGGATTCCTTGAATTGCGCAACAGGCAGCAACGCCCCGGACTGTTTACCCCTCATTTGAACTCCGACTAGCGACAAGTATGTATTGATGGCCGGATACTTCGCTTCGCATCAATAGAGTTTGCTTCGTTTTACGCCCCGCCTGTCGATCTGCCTACTATCAGAACTGTTAGGTTACCCGGCGCTATTTGAGCTGTTATTGTCTTGGCACAAAGTCGGTATCTCATCCCTGGAGCCCGCTGTCAGCGGTTGTCGGCGCTGACGTTGTTTATGTCCGATTGCATTGTGACCGGCGTTTTTTATTGTCCTCGATGAGGTTCATATCAATGTCCGTCGCCAGCTCGATACATTCCAACGCGCTTAACTTCATGAGCTCTGTAAAAAATGGTGTGGATCCTCGTACCGGTCTCTACTCGGTAGCGATTAACTTCCCCGAGATTCAAACCAATGATCTACGTGGTCCTGGTTTTGCCTTGGCGCTGGTGTACAGCTCACTGAACTTGGAGGACAGTGGTTATGGTTTTGGCTGGAACCTGCAGTTGTCGCAATACACCCCCGCCAACCAGATTCTGGCCCTGAGCACGGGTGAAACTTTCAAGGTCACCGGCAGCGACACCGTCAGCGGCCAGTTGGTGATGAAGGAAAAAAAACTCGACAGTTTTCA
>NZ_FPJC01000042.1:0-15619 GCF_900119265.1 Pseudomonas sp. NFACC04-2 | reverse complement strand
TCGAAGTCAACCTTGGCCGAACCGAAAACTTCGGAGCAGACACGGGTCAGAGCAGCGGTCAGCGTGGTTTTACCGTGGTCAACGTGACCGATGGTGCCAACGTTGACGTGCGGTTTGTTCCGTTCAAATTTTTCTTTAGCCACGACAATTAACTCCTAGCTTAAAGGGGCTGAATCAGCCTTGCTTTTTGGTAACAGTCTCGACGATATGCGACGGAGCTGTATTGTATTTTTTGAATTCCATAGAGTAGCTTGCGCGACCCTGAGACATGGAACGAACGTCGGTTGCGTAACCGAACATTTCACCCAACGGCACCTCGGCACGAATCACTTTGCCGGAAACCGTATCTTCCATACCCAGAATCATGCCACGACGACGGTTAAGGTCGCCCATGACATCACCCATGTAGTCTTCAGGCGTAACGACTTCCACCGCCATGATCGGCTCAAGCAACTCACCGCCACCCTTCTGGGCCAGCTGCTTGGTTGCCATGGAGGCAGCCACCTTAAACGCCATCTCGTTGGAGTCGACGTCATGGTAAGAACCATCGAACACAGTCGCCTTCAGGCCGATCAGCGGATAGCCGGCGACAACGCCGTTCTTCATCTGCTCTTCGATACCCTTCTGGATCGCCGGGATGTATTCCTTAGGAACCACACCACCTACGACTTCGTTCAGGAATTGCAGACCTTCCTGACCTTCGTCAGCCGGTGCAAAACGGATCCAGCAGTGACCGAACTGGCCACGACCGCCGGATTGGCGAACGAACTTGCCTTCGATTTCACAGCTCTTCGTGATGCGCTCACGATAGGAAACCTGAGGCTTACCGATGTTGGCTTCGACGTTGAACTCACGGCGCATCCGGTCAACCAGGATGTCCAGGTGCAACTCGCCCATGCCGGAGATGATCGTTTGACCAGTCTCTTCATCAGTCTTGACGCGGAAAGACGGGTCTTCCTGAGCAAGCTTGCCCAGAGCGATACCCATTTTTTCCTGGTCGTCCTTGGTCTTAGGCTCAACGGCAACCGAAATAACCGGCTCCGGGAAGTCCATGCGAACCAGGATGATTGGCTTGTCAGCGTTGCACAAAGTTTCACCAGTGGTGACGTCCTTCATGCCGATCAAGGCCGCGATGTCGCCAGCGCGTACTTCCTTGATTTCTTCACGGGCGTTTGCGTGCATCTGCACCATACGACCCACACGCTCTTTCTTGCCTTTTACCGAGTTGATCACGCCGTCGCCGGAGGCCAACACGCCCGAGTAAACTCGAACAAAGGTCAAGGTACCCACGAATGGGTCGGTAGCGATCTTGAACGCCAAAGCCGCGAACGGCTCGTCGTCACTTGCGTGACGCTCCATTTCCTCTTCCTCGTTATCCGGGTTGGAACCCTTGATAGCAGGAATGTCGGTTGGAGCAGGCAGGAAGTCGATAACGGCGTCGAGAACCAGGGGAACACCCTTGTTCTTGAAGGAAGAACCGCAAACAGCCAGAACGATCTCACCAGCGATAGTACGCTGACGCAGAGCGGCCTTGATTTCCTCGTTGGTGAGCTCTTCACCTTCGAGGTACTTGTTCATCAGCTCTTCGCTGGCTTCGGCCGCAGCCTCAACCATGTTGCTGCGCCATTGCTCGGCTTCTTCCAACAGTTCGGCAGGAATTTCCTTACGAACAGGGACCATGCCCTTGTCGGAATCGTTCCAGTAGACAGCTTGCATGTTGATCAGATCGATCTGACCCTGGAAGTTGTCTTCGGAACCGATAGCCAGCTGAATCGGCACCGGAGTGTGACCCAGGCGCTGCTTGATCTGAGCGATCACGCGCAGGAAGTTCGCACCAGCACGGTCCATCTTGTTTACATAAACAAGACGTGGAACGCCGTATTTGTTGGCTTGACGCCATACGGTTTCCGACTGAGGCTCAACACCCGAAGTACCACAGAACACAACGACAGCGCCGTCGAGTACACGCAGGGAACGTTCAACTTCGATGGTGAAGTCTACGTGGCCCGGGGTATCGATAACGTTGAAGCGGTGCTCGTGCGGGTACTGCTTCTCGGAACCTTTCCAGAAGGCGGTGATAGCAGCAGAAGTAATGGTAATACCACGCTCCTGCTCCTGCACCATCCAGTCTGTGGTCGCGGCGCCGTCATGCACCTCGCCCATTTTGTGACTCTTGCCGGTGTAAAAAAGGACGCGCTCGGTGGTGGTGGTTTTACCAGCATCCACGTGAGCAACGATACCGATGTTACGGTAGCGGTTAATCGGTGTAGTACGAGCCATAAAGCCCTCGCAAATTGAGTGACGCTAAAATTAGAAGCGGTAGTGCGAGAAAGCCTTGTTGGCTTCAGCCATACGGTGCACGTCTTCACGCTTCTTAACTGCAGCACCTTTACCTTCAGCAGCGTCCAACAGTTCACCAGCCAAACGCAGAGCCATGGACTTCTCGCCGCGCTTGCGGGCGAAGTCTACCAGCCAGCGCATTGCCAGGGCGTTACGACGGGACGGACGAACTTCGACCGGAACCTGGTAAGTAGCACCGCCTACACGGCGCGACTTCACTTCGACCAGCGGAGCGATGGCGTCGAGAGCTTTCTCGAAGATTTCCAGGGGATCGCTGTTCTTGCGTTCCTTAACTTTGTCCAGTGCGCCATAAACGATACGCTCGGCAACGGCTTTCTTGCCGCTTTCCATTACGTGGTTCATGAACTTGGCGAGAATCTGGCTTCCGTATTTCGGATCGTCCAGAATCTCACGTTTGGCTGCTACGCGACGTCTTGGCATTGATAAGCCCTCAAACGGTCTTCAGGTTAGCCCGGGACAGCGGATGCGTGCCCGACCTTACTCTTATCGACTCAATAAAATTAAAAACTGCTAAACGGCCGATTATTTCGGACGCTTGGTACCGTACTTCGAACGACCTTGGTTACGACCTTTAACGCCGGAAGTATCCAAAGAGCCGCGAACGGTGTGGTAACGAACACCTGGCAAGTCTTTTACACGACCGCCACGGATCAGGACCACGCTGTGTTCTTGCAGGTTGTGGCCTTCACCGCCGATGTACGAGGAAACCTCGAAACCGTTGGTCAGGCGCACACGGCATACTTTACGCAGTGCCGAGTTAGGTTTTTTCGGCGTGGTGGTATACACACGGGTGCATACGCCACGACGTTGCGGGCAGTTCTGCAGCGCAGGCACGTCGGATTTCTCGACGATACGCTTACGCGGCTGACGTACCAGCTGGTTGATAGTTGCCATCTACTAGCTCCACTGTTGTCTTGCGACGCTATTGTCTTACAAGAAAAGCAAAATGGCAGGAACGAATTCCCGCCAAATTTAGGGGATCAAGAGTCTAAAGAGGATCTTGTCCCCAGTCAAGGCAAGGCCCCGACCTCCCTGCCCGCCGGATCTCGACAATTTGTCTCGATCCGCCGAACGGGGCGACCAGGGCCAGGCACTCAATTACCGCAGAACTCAGTTACCACTCGAGTTCAGTGCTTCGGTCAGTGCAGCTTCCACTTCACTGGCGCTTACGCGCAACGGCTTGTCGGCATCACGGCGACGCTTGCGCTCGCTGTGATAGGCCAAACCGGTACCGGCCGGGATCAGACGACCCACGACCACGTTTTCTTTCAGGCCGCGCAGGTAATCGCGCTTGCCGGTTACCGCCGCTTCGGTCAGTACACGAGTGGTTTCCTGGAAGGAAGCCGCCGAGATGAACGATTCGGTGGACAACGACGCCTTGGTGATACCCAGCAGCACGCGAGTGAACTTGGAGACAAACTTGTCTTCGGTCGCCAGGCGCTCGTTTTCCACCAGTACGTGAGTCAGTTCCATCTGGTCGCCCTTGATGAAACTCGAGTCGCCAGATTCAGCGATCTCGACCTTACGCAGCATCTGACGCAGGATGGTCTCGATGTGCTTGTCGTTGATCTTCACGCCTTGCAGACGGTAAACGTCCTGGATCTCGTTCACGATGTACTTGGCCAGCGCACTCACACCCAGCAGACGCAGGATATCGTGTGGATCGCTCGGGCCGTCCGAGATAACTTCGCCGCGGTTGACCTGTTCGCCTTCGAAGACGTTCAGGTGACGCCACTTCGGAATCAGCTCTTCGTACGGATCGCTACCGTCGTTCGGTGTAATAACCAGGCGGCGCTTGCCCTTGGTCTCTTTACCGAACGCGATGGTGCCGCTGACTTCAGCCAGAATCGAGGCTTCTTTCGGACGACGGGCTTCGAACAAGTCGGCAACACGCGGCAGACCACCGGTGATGTCGCGGGTTTTCGAAGTTTCCTGCGGGATACGGGCGATAACATCACCGATCGCGATCCGCGCGCCGTCCGCAACACCGACCAGGGCGTTGGCTGGCAGGAAGTACTGAGCGATTACGTCAGTGCCTGGCAGCAACAGATCCTTGCCGTTGTCATCGACCATCTTCACGGCCGGACGGATGTCCTTGCCGGCAGCTGGACGATCTTTCGCGTCGAGTACTTCAATGTTGGTCATACCGGTCAATTCGTCGGTCTGACGCTTGATCGTGATGCCCTCTTCCATGCCCACGTAGGTCACGGTACCTTTCATCTCGGTCACGATCGGGTGAGTGTGCGGATCCCACTTGGCCACGATGGCGCCAGCGTCGACCTTGTCACCTTCCTTGACCGAAATCACAGCACCGTACGGCAGCTTGTAACGCTCGCGCTCGCGACCGAAGTCGTCGGCGATGGCCAGCTCACCGGAACGGGATACAGCCACCAGGTGACCGTCCACGCGCTCTACGTGCTTGAGGTTGTGCAGACGGACAGTACCGCCATTCTTCACCTGGACGCTGTCGGCAGCGGAGGTCCGGCTTGCCGCACCACCGATGTGGAACGTACGCATCGTCAGCTGGGTACCCGGCTCACCGATGGACTGGGCAGCGATAACGCCAACCGCTTCACCGATGTTCACCTGGTGACCACGTGCCAGGTCGCGACCGTAGCACTTGGCGCAGATGCCATAGCGGGTTTCGCAGCTGATCGGCGAACGCACGATCACTTCGTCGATGCTGTTGAGCTCGATGAACTCGACCCACTTCTCGTCAACCAGGGTGCCGGCAGGAACGATCACGTCCTCGGTACCCGGCTTGAACACGTCACGGGCGATGACACGACCCAATACGCGCTCACCCAACGGCTCTACAACGTCACCGCCTTCAATGTGCGGCGTCATGACCAGGCCATGCTCGGTGCCGCAATCGATCTCGGTCACGACCAGATCCTGAGCAACGTCTACCAGACGACGAGTCAGGTAACCGGAGTTCGCCGTTTTCAACGCGGTATCCGCAAGCCCCTTACGAGCACCGTGAGTGGAGATGAAGTACTGGAGTACGCTCAAGCCTTCACGGAAGTTCGCAGTAATCGGGGTCTCGATGATGGAGCCGTCCGGCTTGGCCATCAGACCACGCATACCGGCGAGCTGACGGATCTGCGCAGCAGAACCCCGTGCGCCCGAGTCGGCCATCATGTACATCGAGTTGAACGATTCCTGGTCGACTTCGTTGCCATGACGGTCGATGACTTTCTCTTTCGAGAGGTTGGCCATCATCGCCTTGGATACTTCGTCGTTCGCCTTGGACCAGAGGTCGATCACCTTGTTGTACTTCTCGCCCTGGGTTACCAGGCCGGAGGCGTACTGGCTTTCGATCTCTTTCACTTCTTCGGTGGCAGCACCGATGATGCGGGCTTTTTCATCCGGGATAACGAAGTCGTTAACGCCGATGGAAACGCCGGAAATGGTCGAATAGGCAAAACCGGTGTACATCAACTGGTCAGCGAAGATCACGGTCTCTTTCAGACCCACCACGCGGTAGCACTGGTTGATCAGCTTGGAGATCGCCTTCTTCTTCATCGGCAGGTTGACGACATCGAAGGACAGGCCTTTTGGCACAACCTGGAACAACAGCGCACGGCCGACGGTGGTGTCGACGATACGGGTGTTGGTCACGCTGCCGCCATCACGGTCGTTCACGGTTTCGTTGATCCGCACCTTGACCTTGGCATGCAGTGCGGCTTCGCCGGCACGGAACACACGGTCAACTTCCTGCAGATCGGCGAATACACGACCTTCGCCCTTGGCGTTGATCGCTTCACGAGTCATGTAGTACAGACCCAATACAACGTCCTGCGACGGAACGATGATTGGCTCACCGTTGGCTGGCGACAGGATGTTGTTGGTCGACATCATCAACGCACGCGCTTCCAGCTGGGCTTCCAGCGTCAGCGGTACGTGCACGGCCATTTGGTCGCCGTCGAAGTCGGCGTTGTACGCAGCACAGACCAGCGGGTGCAGCTGGATAGCCTTACCTTCGATCAGTACCGGTTCAAACGCCTGGATACCCAGACGGTGAAGGGTCGGTGCACGGTTGAGCAATACTGGGTGTTCGCGAATCACTTCGGCGAGAACGTCCCATACCTCTGGCAGCTCGCGCTCGACCATCTTCTTGGCCGCTTTGATGGTGGTAGCGAGACCACGCATTTCCAGCTTGCCGAAAATGAACGGCTTGAACAGTTCCAGGGCCATTTTCTTAGGCAGACCGCACTGGTGCAGACGCAGGGTCGGGCCTACGGTAATAACCGAACGACCGGAGTAGTCAACACGCTTACCGAGCAAGTTCTGACGGAAACGACCCTGCTTACCCTTGATCATGTCAGCCAGGGATTTCAGAGGACGCTTGTTGGAACCGGTGATAGCGCGGCCACGACGACCGTTGTCGAGCAATGCGTCGACCGCTTCCTGCAACATACGCTTTTCGTTGCGCACGATGATGTCCGGAGCGGACAGATCGAGCAGGCGCTTCAAGCGGTTGTTACGGTTGATCACTCGACGATACAGATCGTTGAGGTCGGAAGTCGCGAAGCGACCGCCATCGAGCGGAACCAGTGGACGCAGGTCTGGCGGCAGTACCGGCAGAACGGTCAGCACCATCCACTCTGGCAGGTTGCCGGAACCCTGGAAGGCTTCCATCAACTTCAGACGCTTGGACAGCTTCTTGATTTTGGTTTCGGAGTTGGTTTGCGGAATTTCTTCGCGCAGGCGGCCAATCTCGTGTTCCAGGTCGATAGCGTGCAGCAGTTCGCGGACAGCTTCGGCACCCATGCGGGCATCGAAGTCGTCGCCGAACTCTTCCAGCGCTTCGAAGTACTGCTCGTCGTTGAGCAACTGACCTTTTTCAAGGGTGGTCATGCCTGGATCGATAACGACGTAGCTCTCGAAGTAGAGAACACGTTCGATATCACGCAGGGTCATGTCCATCAGCAGGCCGATACGGGACGGCAGCGATTTCAGGAACCAGATGTGAGCAACCGGCGAGGCCAGTTCGATGTGCGCCATGCGCTCACGACGAACTTTTGCCAGCGCGACTTCAACGCCGCACTTCTCGCAGATCACACCACGGTGCTTCAAGCGCTTGTACTTACCGCACAGGCACTCGTAATCCTTTACCGGGCCAAAGATCTTGGCGCAGAACAGGCCGTCACGCTCGGGTTTGAACGTACGGTAGTTGATGGTTTCCGGCTTTTTAACTTCACCGAACGACCACGAACGGATCATCTCAGGCGAGGCCAATCCAATACGGATGGCGTCGAACTCTTCGACTTGACCCTGGTTTTTCAGCAAATTCAGTAGGTCTTTCAAGGCCTTTCCTCCTGGCGGAGCAGAGAGCGGGCAAAACAGCCCCGCTCTCGATTCGCGTCACGTGTTATTCGGTTTCCAGATCGATATCGATGCCGAGGGAACGAATTTCCTTGATCAACACGTTGAAAGACTCGGGCATGCCCGGCTCCATACGGTGATCGCCGTCCACGATGTTTTTGTACATCTTGGTCCGGCCGTTCACATCGTCCGACTTCACTGTGAGCATTTCTTGCAGAGTGTATGCAGCACCGTACGCTTCCAGTGCCCAGACCTCCATCTCCCCGAAACGCTGACCACCGAACTGCGCCTTACCACCCAGCGGCTGCTGGGTAACCAGGCTGTAAGAACCGGTAGAACGAGCGTGCATCTTGTCGTCTACCAAGTGGTTCAGCTTCAGCATGTACATGTAGCCAACGGTAACCGGGCGTTCGAACTTGTTGCCGGTACGGCCGTCGAACAGCTGCATCTGGCCGCTTTCCGGCAGGTCTGCCAGTTTCAGCATGGCCTTGATTTCGCTTTCCTTGGCACCGTCGAACACCGGAGTAGCCATTGGAACGCCGCCGCGCAGGTTCTTCGCCAGATCCAGGATTTCCTGGTCGGAGAAGGTGTCCAGCTCTTCGTTGCGTCCGCCGATCTCGTTGTAGATCTCGTGCAGGAACTTACGCAGGTCAGCGACCTTGCGCTGCTCTTCGATCATCCGGTTGATCTTCTCGCCCAAGCCCTTGGCCGCGAGGCCCAGGTGGGTTTCAAGGATCTGACCAACGTTCATACGCGAAGGTACGCCCAACGGGTTGAGGACCACGTCGACCGGAGTGCCATTGGCATCGTGCGGCATGTCTTCAACCGGCATGATCACGGAGACCACACCCTTGTTACCGTGACGACCGGCCATCTTGTCGCCCGGCTGGATGCGACGACGGATTGCCAGGTAAACCTTGACGATTTTCAGCACGCCTGGAGCCAGGTCATCGCCTTGCTGCAGTTTGCGCTTCTTGTCTTCGAACTTATCGTCCAGCAGACGGCGGCGATCAACGATATAAGCCTGAGCCTTCTCGAGCTGCTCGTTCAGAGCATCTTCAGCCATGCGCAGTTTGAACCACTGGCCATGCTCAAGACCGTCGAGGACTTCGTCGGTGATTTCCTGACCTTTCTTCAGGCCGGCGCCGCCTTCGGCTTTGTGGCCGACCAGGGCGGAACGCAGACGCTCGAAAGTCGCGCCTTCGACAATACGGAACTCTTCGTTCAGGTCCTTGCGGATCTCGTCGAGCTGAGTCTTCTCGATGGACAGTGCACGAGCATCACGCTCAACGCCGTCGCGAGTGAAGACCTGTACGTCGATGACGGTACCCTTGGTGCCGGTAGGCACGCGCAGGGAGGTGTCTTTAACGTCGCTGGCTTTTTCACCGAAGATGGCACGCAGCAGTTTTTCTTCCGGCGTCAGCTGGGTCTCGCCTTTCGGAGTGACCTTGCCCACCAGGATGTCGCCTGCGCCGACTTCGGCACCTACATAAACGATACCGGCTTCGTCCAGCTTGTTCAGTGCGGCTTCACCCACGTTCGGGATGTCCGCAGTGATTTCCTCTGGGCCAAGCTTGGTGTCACGGGCCACACAGGTCAGTTCCTGGATGTGGATCGTGGTGAAGCGGTCTTCCTGAACCACACGCTCGGACAGGCAGATGGAGTCTTCGAAGTTGAAGCCGTTCCACGCCATGAACGCGATGCGCATGTTCTGACCCAACGCCAGTTCACCCATATCGGTGGACGGACCGTCGGCCATGATGTCGCTGCGCTGAACCCGATCACCCTTGCTTACCAGCGGACGCTGGTTGATGCAGGTGTTCTGGTTGGAGCGGGTATATTTGGTCAGGTTGTAGATGTCGACACCGGCTTCGCCAGTTTCAACTTCGTCATCGGCAACACGAACCACGATACGGCTGGCGTCGACGGAATCGATCACGCCACCACGACGAGCCACGACGCAAACGCCGGAGTCACGGGCAACGTTACGCTCCATGCCGGTACCCACCAGCGGCTTGTCGGCACGCAGGGTAGGTACAGCTTGACGCTGCATGTTCGAACCCATCAACGCACGGTTGGCGTCGTCGTGCTCGAGGAACGGGATCAGCGACGCTGCAACCGATACTACCTGCTTCGGCGATACGTCCATCAAGGTGACGTCTTCCGGCGCCTTGACGGTGAACTCGTTCAGGTGACGAACAGCTACCAGCTCGTCGACCAGGACCTTCTTGTCGTTCATCGTTGCCGAAGCCTGGGCGATCACGTGATCGGCTTCTTCGATGGCGGACAGGAACACGATCTCGTCGGTAACCAGGGCGTCTTTCACCACGCGGTACGGGCTCTCGAGGAAGCCGTACTGGTTGGTGCGCGCATAGGCCGCCAGGGAGTTGATCAGACCGATGTTCGGACCTTCCGGCGTTTCGATCGGGCAGACACGACCATAGTGAGTCGGGTGTACGTCACGAACTTCGAAGCCTGCACGCTCACGGGTCAGACCGCCCGGGCCGAGTGCGGAGACACGACGCTTGTGGGTGATCTCGGACAGCGGGTTGTTCTGGTCCATGAACTGGGACAGCTGGCTCGAACCGAAGAACTCCTTCACCGCCGCAGCCACTGGCTTGGCGTTGATCAGGTCTTGCGGCATCAGGCCTTCGCTTTCAGCCATCGACAGACGTTCCTTGACCGCACGCTCTACGCGCACCAGGCCAACACGGAACTGGTTCTCGGCCATTTCGCCTACGCAGCGAACACGACGGTTACCCAGGTGGTCGATGTCATCGACGATGCCTTTGCCGTTACGGATGTCGACCAGCGTCTTGAGGACCGCAACGATGTCATCCTTGTTCAGCACGCCCGAACCTTCGATCTCGGTACGACCGATACGACGGTTGAACTTCATCCGGCCGACCGCGGACAGGTCATAGCGCTCAGGGCTGAAGAACAGGTTGTTGAACAGGGTCTCGGCTGCATCCTTGGTTGGCGGCTCGCCAGGACGCATCATGCGATAGATCTCGACCAGGGCTTCCAGTTGGTTGCCGGTGGAGTCGATCTTCAGCGTGTCGGAGATGAACGGACCGCAGTCGATGTCGTTGGTGTACAGGGTTTCGATACGAACGACCTGGGCCTTGGCGATTTTCGCCAGGATCTCGGTGGTCAGCTCGGTATTGCACTCTGCAAGGATTTCGCCAGTGGCCGGATGCACGATGACCTTGGCCGTGGTGCGACCCAGGACGTAGTCGATCGGTACCTGCAGCTCTTTGATCCCGGCTTTTTCCAGCTGGTTGATGTGGCGAGCGGTGATACGACGGCCCTGCTCGACAATAACCTTGCCTTTGTCATCCTGGATATCGAGGACAGCGATTTCACCGCGCAGGCGCTGAGGCACCAGTTCCAGGCTGAGGTTTTCACCTTGCACGTGGAAGACGTTGGTGGTGTAGAACGCGTCCAGCACTTCTTCAGTGGTATAGCCGAGCGCGCGCAGCAATACCGATGCAGGCAGCTTGCGACGACGGTCGATACGCACGAATACGCAGTCTTTCGGGTCGAACTCGAAGTCCAGCCACGAACCGCGGTAAGGAATGATGCGCGCAGAGTAAAGCAGTTTGCCGGAGCTGTGCGTCTTGCCACGGTCGTGGTCGAAGAACACGCCCGGAGAACGGTGCAGCTGGGAAACGATTACACGCTCGGTACCGTTGATTACGAAGGTACCGTTTTCAGTCATCAGGGGGATTTCACCCATGTAGACTTCTTGCTCTTTGATGTCCTTGATCGCTTTGTTCGACGATTCTTTGTCGAAAATGATCAGGCGCACTTTTACCCGCAAAGGTACGGCGTAAGTTACACCGCGCAATACGCATTCTTTGACATCAAATGCCGGTTCGCCCAGGCGATAACCGACGTACTCCAGCGCAGCATTGCCGGAGTAGCTGATGATCGGGAAAACGGATTTGAAGGCCGCATGCAGGCCCACGTCGCGGAACTGATCTTTAGTCGCTCCCGCTTGCAAGAATTCACGATACGAATCCAGCTGGATGGCCAGGAGGTACGGCACATCCATGACGTCCGGCAACTTGCTAAAGTCCTTGCGGATACGTTTTTTCTCAGTATATGAGTAAGCCATCAGCGTTCCCCAGCTTGGTCACCTGCTTGTTTGGCCCCTCCCGACGGGAGCAGCCAGAAAATCGTGCAAACCCCATGGTTTGCGCCACCACATCGGGTGGTTACAGCTCGTTATCGGCACCGACCCAGTCGGCTGCCAATAACGGAAAAAGGCCGGTGGCAAGAGCCACCAGCCATCAGCCTGTCGCTTAACGCTCGGGCTGGAGACGCAAAGTCGATGCTTACTTCAGCTCGACTTTAGCGCCTGCTTCTTCCAGAGCGGCCTTGGCTTTGTCAGCTGCGTCTTTGGCAACAGCTTCCAGAACCATGGCAGGAGCGCCGTCAACTACAGCCTTGGCTTCTTTCAGGCCCAGACCGGTCAGTTCACGTACTGCCTTGATCACGTTTACTTTCTTCTCGCCAGCTTCGGTCAGCATGACGTTGAATTCGGTTTGCTCTTCAGCAACGGCAACAGCAGCAGCTGGACCAGCGGAAGCAGCAGCAGCGGTAACACCGAATTTTTCTTCGAAAGCTTTGATCAGCTCAACAACTTCCATTACGGACATGTTGCCAACGGCTTCGAGGATATCGTTTTGAGAGATAGACATGACTCTAAATTCCTGAATTGGGGGACGGCCTACGCGACCATCGAAATAAACAAAAAACGCGAAAAGGAGTGTCGAGCCTTAGGCTGCGGCAGCTTCTTTCTGGTCGCGCAGTGCCGCCAGAGTACGAGCCAATTTGCTGGTTGCGCCTTGAATCACGCTCATCAGCTGGGAAATTGCTTCGTCACGGGTCGGCAGAGTTGCCAGTACGTCGATCTGGTTAGCTGCGAGGAACTTGCCCTCGAACGCAGCTGCCTTAATCTCGAACTTGTCCTGACCTTTGGCGAATTCCTTGAACAAACGGGCAGCAGCGCCAGGATGTTGGGTGGAGAACGCGATCAAGGTCGGGCCGGTGAACACGTCGTTGAGGACACTGTATTCAGTGTCAGCAACAGCGCGCTTGAGCAGGGTGTTACGTACAACACGTACGTAAACGCCAGCTTCACGAGCCTCTTTACGGAGTCCGGTCATAGCGCCTACTGTTACGCCACGGGCATCAGCCACGACAGCGGACAGAGCAGCTTTGGCAGCCTCGTTGACTTCAGCGACGATGGCCTTCTTGTCTTCGAGTTTAATTGCCACGGGTTTAACTCCTGCTTGTTACCGTTTCATTCGGTCGAAACCGAATGTCGTTTTGGTGTCTGATTCGGTAAGGAACCGGGAGCACCATCTGCGTAGGCTTGTGGTTTAAGACTTGCGTCGCCTACGGTCTTGGACAGCCCCCGCCAGGCAGGGACCCCAATTTTTTGATTGGCGCGATCGCTCGCGCCAACCTGAGTCTTACGCGTCGAGCGAGCTCTGGTCGATGACCAGACCTGGGCCCATAGTGGTGCTCAGGGTAACGCGCTTGACGTAGATACCTTTCGAAGAAGCTGGTTTGATACGCTTCAGATCAGCGATCAGGGCTTCAACGTTTTCCTTCAGCTTGACGGCGTCGAAGCCGATCTTGCCAACGGAAGTGTGGATGATGCCGTTTTTGTCGGTGCGATAACGAACCTGACCAGCCTTGGCGTTTTTAACCGCGGTGGCTACGTCTGGCGTTACGGTGCCGACTTTAGGGTTAGGCATCAGACCACGTGGACCGAGGATCTGACCCAACTGGCCTACAACGCGCATGGCATCCGGAGATGCGATCACTACGTCATAGTTCAGGTCGCCGCCTTTCATTTCGGCAGCCAGATCGTCCATGCCGACGCGATCAGCACCAGCAGCCAGAGCAGCTTCGGCTGCTGGGCCCTGGGTGAAGACAGCTACACGAACGGTCTTGCCAGTGCCGTGTGGCAGCACGGTAGCGCTACGAACGACCTGGTCGGATTTACGTGGGTCAACGCCCAGGTTCACAGCAACGTCGAACGACTCGCTGAACTTGACAGTCGACAGCTCAGCCAGCAGGGCGGCGGCGTCTACAAAGTTGTAGGCCTTGCCTGCTTCGATTTTGCCGGCGATAGCCTTTTGACGCTTGGTCAGCTTAGCCATTACACACCCTCCACGTTAAGGCCCATGCTACGAGCAGAACCGGCGATAGTACGCACGGCTGCATCCATATCAGCTGCAGTCAGATCCGCGTTTTTGGTTTTCGCGATTTCTTCCAGCTGAGCACGGGTAACGGTGCCAACCTTAACGGTGTTTGGACGAGCGGAACCGCTGGTCAAACCTGCAGCCTTCTTCAGCAGAACCGAAGCTGGGGTGCTCTTTGTTTCGAAGGTGAAGCTACGGTCGCTGTAGACAGTGATGATCACTGGAGTCGGCAGACCTGGCTCAAGACCCTGAGTACGGGCGTTGAAAGCCTTGCAGAATTCCATGATGTTCACGCCGTGCTGACCCAGTGCAGGACCAACAGGTGGGCTTGGGTTAGCCTGAGCGGCCTTCACTTGCAGCTTGATGTAAGCGGTAATTTTCTTGGCCATGAGGCACTCCAATTACGGGTTCGAACGCCTCGAAAGGCTCCCCGGTTACTTGCGCGTTTATCCCAGTGACGACAAAACCCCACAGCCTTGGGCTGCGGGGTTGGGATGCCTGCTCAATCAGACCTTTTCGACCTGACTGAACTCTAGCTCTACCGGAGTAGAGCGACCGAAAATGAGCACTGCCACTTGGATCCGGCTCTTTTCGTAGTTAACTTCTTCAACCGTGCCATTGAAATCAGCGAATGGACCGTCGGTGACACGTACAACCTCACCTGGCTCAAACAATGTCTTCGGCTTCGGCTTGTCGCTGCCATCAGCGACGCGACGCAGAATCGCTTCTGCCTCTTTATCCGTGATCGGCGCAGGCTTGTCGGCGGTACCGCCGATGAAGCCCATCACCCGAGGGGTATCCTTGACCAAGTGCCAAGTCCCTTCGTTCATATCCATCTGTACCAGCACGTAGCCCGGAAAGAACTTGCGTTCACTTTTGCGCTTCTGGCCATTACGCATCTCAACCACTTCTTCAGTGGGGACCAGAATCTCGCCAAAGCCATCTTCCATGCCAGCCAGCTTTACGCGCTCTACCAGCGAGCGCATGACATGCTTCTCGTAACCCGAGTAAGCATGCACAACGTACCAACGCTTAGCCACGGGACACCCTTAGCCAACAATCAAGGAAACAAGCCAGCCGAGCAGGGAATCGAGCCCCCACAACAGCAACGCCATTACCAGAACAACAGCCACAACGATCAACGTGGTCTGCGTGGTTTCTTGGCGAGTCGGCCATACGACTTTACGAATCTCGGTGCGAGCTTCCTTAGCGAGTACAAAGAAAGACTTGCCCTTGGCCGTCTGCAGACCTACAAAGGCAGCAACAGCAGCAATGGCGAGCAATGCAAGTACACGGTACAGGATCGGCGAAGCAGAATAATACTGATTGCCAACAACGCCAATAACCACCAAAGCGACTACCACTAGCCACTTGAGCAGATCGAAGCGAGAGCCTTGAGCTTCAGCTTTAGGAGTCATCTATGAAGATCCTGTGAAAAGAAAGCCAGACACACTGAGTGAATCTGGCAGGTCAGGAGGGAATCGAACCCCCAACCTACGGTTTTGGAGACCGTCGCTCTGCCAATTGAGCTACTGACCTAAAACAAAATCAGGCCGACCATTATGCCGGCCCGAAAAAGACATTACAACT
Organism: Pseudomonas sp. NFACC04-2; assembly: GCF_900119265.1. NCBI lineage: Bacteria > Pseudomonadati > Pseudomonadota > Gammaproteobacteria > Pseudomonadales > Pseudomonadaceae > Pseudomonas > Pseudomonas sp. NFACC04-2. The sequence continues at coordinate 119 of NZ_FPJC01000042.1, read as the reverse complement.
ATTTACTCGATGACTTTGGCTACGACGCCGGCGCCGACGGTACGACCGCCTTCACGGATAGCGAAACGCAGGCCGTCTTCCATCGCGATGGTCTTGATCAGGGTAACAGTCATCTGAAT
>NZ_FPJC01000030.1:0-51096 GCF_900119265.1 Pseudomonas sp. NFACC04-2 | reverse complement strand
TGTGCCGAGTGGCATTCGCTCTGATGAAAAAACAGAGCGAATACCGGCCAAATTTAACGGTGCAGGGTTCCCCTGCAACATAGAATCTCCCACATGGGCATGCGTTCAACCTGTGGGAGCGAGCTTGCTCGCGATGAGGCACCTCCCAGACACTAAAAACCTCAGGCCCGGATCCCCACCAGGCTCAACAACTGCCCATCCTTCACCCCAAACTGTGCCTGCAGCTCACTGCCATGGCGCCATTCGGTCGACAGGTCCGTCAGCAAGCGCAGCCGCACCTGCCCGTCGTGTGTCCAGTCCAGCACCTCGGCATGCTCGAAATAAAAACGCTGCCTGACGATGGGGTACAGCGCCTTGAACAAGCTTTCCTTCACTGAAAAGGTCAGGGTCACCAGCAAGGCCTGGTCATCGCGCGTGAGCCGGGTCATGCGCTGCAATTCTGGCGAGGTGAGGATTTCACCGGCCAGGCGCTCGGCGCGCTCGGGGTCGAGCAGGTTTTCCACGTCCATGCCCAAGCCTTGCCAGTGGTCTTTTTTCGCGACGATGGCCGCTGCCCGGCCTGTGCTGTGGGTGATCGAGCCGCTGATATGGGCCGGCCACACCGGGGCGCGGTCTTCGCCGATGGCCGGCACGCAGGCCCGGCCGTCGAGCCGCTGTAATGCCGCCCGGGCGCAGATCCGCCCGGCCAGGAATTCTGCCTGACGCTTGGCCACCGAGCGCTGGATGCTCGCCGGTGGTTCGATGGCGCTGTCGGGAAAGTCATTGCCGGTCAGCAGCAGTGGATCAAAGCAGGTGCTCAACAGCACTGTATCGGACAGGGCTTCGGGCAACAGCCATTGATCATCCAGAGGCGTACAGCAGGCGGGCAGGTCGGGGAGTGCGTTCATGCCCGGCATTTTGCCGGGTTGGCTTGGGGCTGGGTAGTGGCGATGGAATTTTCCCTGCCGGGGCCGACCTGTAGGAGCTGCCGAAGGCTGCGATCTTTTGATCTTGATCTTTCGCTCTTGACTCAATTGGCAAGGGAAAGATCGCAGCCTCGTTGCACTCGTCAGCTCCTACAGGTGTGCACAAGAAATCTCTTACAAGGCGTCAGTCAAAAATTTTCTTGAAGAACTTCTGCATGTCCGCCCACGACTTCTCGTCGGCTTCCTTGTTATAGCCAATGTCCGGCCCGCCATGTTCGCCGTGGCTCAAACGGTCGGCGTCTGGGTTGCTGAAGCCGTGTTTGGCGCCTTCGAGGCTGACGAATTTATAGTCGGCGCCGGCCTTGTCCATCTCGCTCTTGAACGCGGTGACGTTGTCCTGGGTGACCATGCTGTCCAAGGCGCCATGCTCGACCAGTACCTTGGCCTTGACGCTGCCCGGGGTGGCCGGGGTGTTGGTCACCAGCGCACCGTGGAAGCTCACCACGCCGGCCAGCGGTACACCCTGGCGCGCCGCATCGAGCACCACCTTGCCGCCGAAGCAGTAGCCGATGGCGGCCAGTTTGTCCGGATCGGTCTGGGGTTGTTTTTTCAGCAGGTCCAACCCTGCCTGGAAGCGTGCGCTGGCGGCTTTGCCGTCCTTGAGTGCCGCCTGCATGAAGGCCAGGGCGTCCTTGGGGTGCTCGGTGTTCTTGCCGTCGCCGTACATGTCGATGGCCAGGGCGCTGTAGCCCAAGCCCGCGAGGTCACGGGCGCGGCGCTTGGCGTAATCGTTCAGCCCCCACCATTCGTGAACCACCACCACACCCGGGCGCGGGCCTTTGACGGCGTCGTCATAAGCGTAGTAACCGATCAGCTGGGTGCCATCGGCGCTGGTGTAGGGGAGCTCCTGGGTCTGGATGGCGGCGTGGCTCACGCCGCTCATGGCCAGAAGTACAACAGCAAGCAGCCTGCGCATGACGGATCTCCTTATGAAAGTAGTCCGCACAGATTAGCCGATTCATTCAGCGCAGGTTCAGAGAACGTTCAAGGGGTGTTCAGGCAGCGCTGGTTAACGTGACAGCGACTTCACACACCACCCATGCTTCAAAGGAGCTCGACCATGACCCAGATGAAAAAACTGTTGCTGGCTTTCACCGTGCTGGGCGCCAGCGCCTTGGTCCACGCCGATGACAACTTCGCCAGCCTGACCCTCGGTCAGACCAGCGACAAGGTCAAGAAATCCGACGCCCTGGATGCCAACCTGAACCACCCGAACGCCGACGGCATCATCGGCAAGGACACCACGTATGGCCTGCGCCTGGGCAAGCAGAACGACCAGGGCCGCTACTACGCCACGTACGACAACGTCTCGGGCACCCACAACGGCATCAAGCTGCGCCAGGAAAACCTGCTGGGCAGCTACGATGTGTTCCTTCCGGTCACCAGCACGACCAAACTGTTCGGTGGCGGCACGGCGGGCCTGACCAAGCTGACCCAGGATTCTCCCGGTTTCAGCCGCGACAGCGACATCGGCTACGCGGTAGGCCTGCAGGGCGGTGTGCTGCAACAAATTTCGCAAAACACCTCGGTTGAACTGGGTTACCGTTACCTGCGCAGCAACGCCAGCACCGAGATGAGCCCGCACGGTGGTGGCAAGGTCGGTTCGCTGGACCTGACCAGCAGCGCCCAGACCTACCTGTCCGCCAACTACACGTTCTAAGCGGGCCAGGGTGAGTGTATCCAGCCGGATCGGTCGAAGACGATCCGGCGCCTTTCGTTGAGGTGCGCCGCGCGCGATTGTTTGATTTGCCTGGGGAGAGGCTCCATGAAATTACTGGTCGTCGAAGACGAAGCGCTGTTGCGTCATCACCTGCAAACCCGTCTCACTGACAGCGGCCATGTGGTGCAGGCCGTGGCCAATGCCGAAGAAGCCTTGTATCAGGTTCGCGAATTCAACCATGACCTGGCGGTGATCGACCTGGGTTTGCCGGGCATCAGCGGCCTGGAACTGATCCGCCGGCTGCGCTCGCAGGATAAGACGTTTCCGATCCTGATCCTGACCGCCCGTGGCAACTGGCAGGACAAGGTCGAGGGCCTGGCCGCCGGTGCCGACGACTATGTGGTCAAGCCGTTCCAGTTCGAAGAACTGGAGGCCCGGTTGAACGCCTTGTTGCGGCGCTCCAGCGGCTTTACCCAATCGACCATCGTCGCCGGGCCGTTGCTGCTGGACCTCAATCGCAAGCAGGCCGTTCTCGATGACGAGCCGCTGGCGCTGACCGCCTACGAATACCGCATCCTCGAATACTTGATGCGCCATCACCAGCAGGTGGTGGCCAAGGACCGCTTGATGGAGCAGCTTTATCCCGATGATGACGAGCGCGATCCCAATGTCATCGAAGTGCTGATAGGGCGCCTGCGCCGCAAACTGGAAGCCCCCGCCGGCTTCAAGCCCATCGACACCGTGCGCGGGTTGGGTTACCTGTTCAACGAGCGCTGCCAGTGATTCGTTCGCTTCGGCTGCGGCTGATGCTGGCCGCGATGACCCTGGCGGTGCTATTCATGCTGGCCTTGTTGCCGGCCATGCAAGGCGCCTTCAGCCTGGCGTTGCAGGAATCCCTCGAGCAACGCCTGGCCTCGGACGTGACCACGCTGATTTCCGCCGCCCGGGTGGAAAACAACCGCTTGAAGATGCCGACGCAGTTGCCCGATGAGCGCTTCAACCTCGCCGATGCCCGCCTGCTGGGGGACATCTATGATCGTGAGGGGCGGTTGGTCTGGCGGTCGAAGGCCACCCAGGAAGAAAACATCAATTACACGCCGCGCTATGACGGCCAGGGCAACCAGTTCGCCCGCATTCGCGAAAACGACGGCCAGGAGTTTTTTGTCTATGACGTCGAGATCAAGTTGCTCGGCGGCCAGAACGCGGCCTTCAGTATCGTTACCTTACAACCGGTACGCGACTACGAAGTGACCTTGCAGGGGCTGCGGGACAATCTCTACCTGGGTTTTGGCGCGGCGCTGGCGGTGTTGCTGGCGCTGTTGTGGATCGGCCTGACCTGGGGCCTGCGTGCGTTGCGGCGCCTGAGCCAGGAGCTGGACGAAATCGAAAGCGGCGCCCGGGAAAGCCTCAGTACCGAGCACCCCCGGGAACTGTTGCGCCTGACCGGTTCCCTCAATCGCTTGCTCCACAGCGAGCGGGAGCAGCGCAGCCGTTACCGTGATTCCCTCGATGACCTGGCCCACAGCCTGAAAACCCCGCTGGCGGTGTTGCAAGGCGTCAGCGAGGACATGGCCCGGCGCCCCGAGGACCGTGGCCAGGCCTGGGTGCTGCAAACCCAGATCGAACGCATGAGCCAGCAGATCGGCTACCAGTTGCAGCGCGCCAGCTTGCGCAAAAGCGGGTTGGTGCGCCACCAGGTGCGCTTGCACCCGGTGCTGCAAAGTCTGTGCGACACGTTGGACAAGGTCTATCGCGACAAGCGGGTCAATGTGAGTTTCGATCTGCCGGAGCACTGCCAGGTGCCGATCGAACAGGGCGCCTTGCTGGAGATGCTCGGCAACCTGCTGGAGAACGCCTATCGACTGTGCCTGGGCGAGGTGCGCGTCAGCGTGCACCAGACCCTCGGCGGCACGGAGTTGAGCGTCGAGGACGATGGGCCGGGCGTGCCGCCGGATCAACGTGCGCGGATCCTCCAACGGGGCGAACGGCTGGACCGTCAGCATCCGGGGCAGGGCATTGGCCTGGCGGTGGTCAAGGACATCATCGAAAGTTACGGCGCCCGGTTGACCCTGGGGGATTCAGAGCTGGGCGGGGCGGCGTTCCGGATTCATTTTCCGGTGGTTTGACTGAAGTTTTTCGCTGTGTCGGCGGGGCGCCCTGTGGCGAGGGAGCTTGCTCCCGCTCGAGTGCGCAGCGCTCGCAAGTTCTTGGGGCCGCTTCGCAGCCCAGCGGGAGCAAGCTCCCTCGCCACAGGGGCCGGCAGGCTCCCCACAGAAGTTGGGTGTCACCACTCAGTTCTCCAACTCCCTGTAGGCCCCCGGCGTCAGCCCCGTCCACTTCTTGAACGCCCGGTGAAACGCCGACGGTTCGGAGAAACCCAACTGCTCGGCAATCTGCTGCAACGACAAATCCGCACGCCCCAAGTGGTAGATGGCGATATCCCGCCGCAGCTGATCCTTGAGTTCCTGGAAGCTGGTGCCTTCCTCCCGCAGATGCCGGCGCAAGGTTTGCGGGCTGATGTGCAAGTGAGCGGCGACGGTGTCCAGGTCGGGCCAGTGTGCCGTGTCGCGGCTGAGCAGGCGGCGCAGTTGGCTGCTCAGGCTGTGGCCATCGTCCGGGCGTGACAGCAGGTCGGCGGGGGAGTGTTCGAGGAAATGCTTGAGGGTACGCTCGTCCTGCAACAGCGGCATGTCCAGGTAGCGGCTGTGGAACAGCAGGCTGCTGGCGGGCGCGTCGAACACCAGCGGGTAGGGGAACAATAAGTCGTATTCGGCCCCGTGGGCAGGCTTGGCATAGCCGAAAGTCACCTGCTCCAGGCCTATCCGCTGGCCGATCAGCCAACTGGCGAGGCGATGCCAGACCACCAGCAGGCTTTCAGTCAGGAAGTGATCGGGATCCCACAACGTCGAGTCGTCCAGCACCAGCCGCACCCGTTCGCCTTCGGTTTCCAGCGTCAGGCGTGGGGCGTCGGGGAACAAGCTGTAGAACAACAAGCCGCGCTGAAGGGCCTTGCCCAGGGTCCGACAGTGGATCGACGCGTGACACATCATGGCAAACGTCCCGGGTTTACTCGCCGCCCGGCCGAATCCCAGGTATTCGTCCTCCATTGCCAGCCACAACGCTTGTAACAGGTGGGCGAACTGCTCCGGCGCAATTCGTGCGCGCGGCTCATCCAAAAGCTCGGGGCTGATGCCCAGCTGTTGCAGCAAAGGCAAATAATCGAAGCCTTGCCGACGTGCGCCGCCCAGGGCTGCGCGGGCGAAGTGGCTGGCGATCGTGCGTTGGCGCATGGCAGAAATCCGTCCGTTAAGCGGGCGAATGGTAACAGGGGCTTGAGGCGGGACAAGGCGGATATCCGCCAAATCCCGGAACGCGGGATGGTCCGCAGGCGGAAATCCGCCACTTATACGCCGCGTTTAGTCGCGTATGGAAACCGCAAGCCCGTCTGCTATACCGGGTGTAGGGCATTTCGCAAAAATGGCACGCGCTTTGCGATGCGTTGGGTAGGTCTGCCCCGTGCAGCCGAAAAAAACAAATCCCTCCAGTGCAGGAGGGTTCGCAATTGAGGTGCCGTGGACGACAGGTGGAAGTCGTCATGCGGGACTCTTGAGGAAGGTTTGCCATGACGACTCGTCAGCCACTGTACAAATCCCTGTATTTCCAGGTGATCGTAGCCATTGCCATCGGCATTTTGCTCGGCCACTTCTACCCGCAGACCGGTGTTGCCCTCAAGCCATTCGGCGACGGGTTCATCAAACTGATCAAAATGGTCATCGCCCCCATCATCTTCTGTACCGTCGTCAGTGGTATCGGCGGCATGCAGAACATGAAATCGGTGGGCAAGACCGGCGGCTACGCGCTGCTGTACTTCGAAATCGTTTCCACCATTGCCCTGCTGATCGGTCTGGTGGTGGTCAACGTCGTGCAACCGGGCGCCGGCATGCACATTGACGTATCGACCCTGGACACCAGCAAGATCGCCGGTTTCATCTCGGCCAGTAAAGACCAGAGCATCGTCGCCTTCATCCTCAACGTGATCCCGAACACCATCGTCGGCGCGTTCGCCAACGGCGACATCCTGCAAGTGCTGATGTTCTCGGTGCTCTTCGGCTTCGCCCTGCATCGCCTGGGTGCCTACGGCAAGCCGGTGCTGGACTTCATCGATCGCTTCGCCCACGTGATGTTCATCATCATCAACATGATCATGAAGCTGGCTCCACTGGGTGCATTCGGTGCCATGGCCTTCACCATCGGTGCCTACGGTGTCGGTTCGCTGGTGCAACTGGGCCAGTTGATGATCTGCTTCTACATCACTTGCGTGGTGTTCGTGCTGGTGGTGTTGGGCGCCATCTGCCGCGCCCACGGCTTCAGCGTCATCAAGCTGATCCGTTACATCCGTGAAGAACTGTTGATCGTGCTGGGTACTTCCTCCTCGGAATCGGCCCTGCCGCGCATGCTGATCAAGATGGAGCGCCTGGGTGCCAAGAAATCTGTCGTAGGCCTGGTGATCCCGACTGGCTACTCGTTCAACCTCGACGGTACTTCGATCTACCTGACCATGGCGGCGGTGTTCATTGCCCAGGCCACCGATACCCCGATGGACCTGACCCACCAGATCACCCTGCTGCTGGTGCTGTTGTTGTCGTCCAAAGGTGCTGCTGGCGTGACCGGTAGCGGCTTCATCGTACTGGCGGCCACCCTGTCGGCCGTAGGTCACCTGCCGGTGGCCGGCCTGGCGCTGATCCTGGGTATCGACCGCTTCATGTCCGAAGCTCGCGCCCTGACCAACCTGGTGGGCAACGCCGTTGCCACCATCGTGGTTGCCAAGTGGGTCAAGGAGCTGGACGAAGACCAGCTGCAGACCGAGCTGGCTTCCGGTGGTCGCGGTATCTCCGACGTTCGTGAAGATGACGAGCAGATCGCGGCGGCGCAGATTGCAGCGGCTGAGACCTCTGCTCCAGGCACTGTGAAGTAATCTTCAGGCTGCAATGAAAAACCCGCTTCGGCGGGTTTTTTTATTGGAAGAACGCTTCAGTCGAGGAGGCTTCTGTGGTGAGGGTGCGAGCGCCCTCACCATAAGAGCGCTCACGCTGAGCGCAATGGTCATCCAGGCTGGCACCTGCGGTAATTGCCCCACCGCCAGTCCCTGCCTAGTCTCTAACCATCCCCCCTTCGGAGATCACTCATGCAAGGCCCACTGGCATCGCTCAAGGTTCTGGATTTCTCGACCCTGTTGCCTGGCCCGTTCGCCTCGCTGTTGCTGGCGGACATGGGGGCCGAGGTGTTGCGCATCGAGTCGCCGACCCGTCAGGACTTGCTACGGGTACTGCCGCCCCATGACCAGGGCGTATCGGCCAGCCACGCCTACCTCAACCGCAACAAGCGCAGCCTGGCCCTGGACCTCAAGCGGCCGGAAGCGTTGGAGGTGATCACGCAGTTGCTGGGGGACTACGACATCCTGCTGGAACAGTTCCGCCCCGGCGTGATGGAGCGGCTGGGCCTGGGATACGAAGCCTTGAAAGCCATCAATTCGCGGCTGATCTACGTGTCGATCACCGGCTACGGTCAGACCGGCCCTTATAAGGATCGCGCCGGCCACGACATCAATTACCTGGCCCTGGCGGGACTGGCCAGCCACACCGGCCGTGCCGATAGCGGGCCGTTGCCGCTGGGTATTCAGGCGGCGGATATCGCCGGTGGTTCATTGCACGGGGTGATCGGACTGTTGGCGGCGGTCATCGCCCGCCAGCAGACCGGTCAGGGCCAGCATCTGGACGTGAGCATGACTGACTGCGCGTTCAGCCTCAACGCCATGGCCGGTGCCGGTTACCTGGCTTGCGGTGTGGGGCCGGGTTGGGAGAACCAGATGCTCAACGGCGGCAGCTTCTACGACTATTACCGTACCCGCGATGGTCGCTGGATGTCGGTAGGCAGCCTGGAGCCGGCCTTCATGCAGGCGCTGTGCGAGGCTTTGGGGCGCCCGGAACTGGCAACCCAGGGACTGTCGCCCAAGCCTGAACAGCAACACGCCCTGAAGCAGGCACTGCAAACCGAGTTCGAAAAGCATGATTTTGCCGAGCTTTGCCAACTGTTTGCCGGGATCGATGCCTGCGTCGAGCCGGTGCTGAGCCTGGAGGAAGCTGTCCGGCATCCGCAGTTACAGGCTCGGGAACTGGTGAAACAGGTGCCCCGGGGGGATGGTTCGAGCCAGGCGCAAATGGCCTGTCCGTTGCGGTTTTCGGAGGGGCTGCCTGAACCTCGCCATATCGGCGTGGGGCTGGGGGCGCATACGGATCAGGTGTTGGGGGCGTTGGGGTTCAGTGCGCAGCGGATTGCCGAATTGCGCAGGAGCGGGGTGATTTTGTAGAGCGACAAGGCCGCCATCGCGAGCCCAGCCACTACAAGAGCATCACTCCACCCGCGTTTCCCCACTGAACACCAAGGTATTGCGACAGCTACGGCACAAATACCGCCGGCCCTGGCGTACCAGACTGTGGCGCTGGGCCGAGAATGGGAAGTCGCTGCCATCGCAAGGGCACTTGTAGATGTAGCGGGTCACGCTGCGGCGTTTGATTTCGTAGGTGTGGCAACGGTTGGGTGGCAGTTCGTACACGCCGCGCATGATCAGTTGCCATTCTTCGCCATGGGGCTGGATGCGTTCGCCAAACAGTTGGTGGGCGATCAGGTGCGCGACTTCGTGGGCGACGGTCTGCTTGAGGAAGTCTTCGGCGTTTTCCCGGTACAACTGTGGGTTGAAGCGCAGCAGGTTTTCATGCAGGTGCGCGACACCGGCCTTCTGGCCACGCAATTTGAAGCTGACCACCGGGCGTTTGAAAGGACGTTTGAAAAAGGATTCGGCTTGTTGGTAACACTCTTCGACGCGGGTATTGAGTTGCTCGAGCATGCTTTACGGGTCTCCAGAAGCCCGAGTATGCCGCAAGCGTCGACCGTTGCGAATCGCCCAGGCGCCCAGTGGTCGTTTCAAACACAGGAAGGCCGCCTTGCGGCGGCCTGTGTTGGCAGATCCTGCTTTTTTATTGGAGGGCACTACTTCAATTGGTATAGACCGGGCCGACGCCCAGCCCCCAGACGATCACCGTGAACGCCATGATGGCCACCAGCACCACCAGGCCGACCGCGAGCACCGAACTGGAAAACAGAAAACCTTCGTCCTGGGGAATGTTCATGAACGTTGGCAGGCCTACATACAACAGATAGACGGTGTAGCAGATTGCCGCCGTGCCGACGATCATCCCCAGCCACATGTGCGGGTAGAGCGCCGCCAGGCCGCCGATGAACAGAGGTGTCGCGGTGTAGGTGGCGAACGCGACGCAACGGGCCAGGCTCGGATTGGCATCGTAGGTGCGGGCCATCCAGTGGATGAAGGCACCCATTACCGCCACGCCTCCCAACATGGCCAGGTACGACATGATGGTCATCCATAGCGCGCTTTCCTGGGTGAGCATGACCGGTGGACGATTGCCGATGACCCATCCCACCTGCGTGGTGCCGATGAACGCCGAAACCGCGGGAATGGCCGCCAGGATCAGCGTGTGGGTGAGGTACATGTGGCTGATGCTTTCCTCCTGATCGCCACGGATTTCTTTCCATTCTTGATCAGGGTGGGTAAAGAGCCCCACGACATGATGGATCATAGTCAGTCACTCCTTTGTTATTGCCATCGCCCCCCAACGGAGCGCCTACGGGCCAAACGGCCAAGTAAGTAAAGGTCTGGATATGTGTGCGACCTTATGTCGCAGTATAGAAAGGAGTTACCCCGAGGGGGATGGGGGGCTTAGAGCAAATCGCGCTGTAGAAGGGAACGTTAATCGCTGATAAGTCTGTGCACCGCTCTGGCTGGCAGAATTCATCTGTGGCGAGGGAGCTTGCTCCCGCTCGAGTGCGCAGCGCTCGCAGATTTAGGGGCTGCTTGGCACCCCAGCGGGAGCAAGCTCCCTCGCCACAGAGGGGCGGTGCCATACGGGAGGTTTTTTGCGTAAAATGCCGGCCTTTCGTCACACCTCACGGATTTCGCGTCATGGGCACTCTTACGGTCAACCAGAACAAACTGCAAAAGCGCCTGCGCCGCCAGGCCGGTGAGGCGGTCGCCGATTTCAACATGATCGAGGACGGCGACAAGGTCATGGTCTGCCTGTCCGGCGGCAAGGACAGCTACACCTTGCTCGATGTGCTGATGCATTTGCAGAAGGTTGCACCGATCAAGTTCGACATCGTCGCGGTGAACATGGACCAGAAGCAGCCCGGGTTCCCCGAGCATGTGCTGCCGGCCTACCTCGAGTCGCTGGGCGTGGAATACCACATCGTCGAAAAAGACACCTATTCGGTGGTCAAGGAACTGATTCCCGAAGGCAAGACCACCTGTTCGCTGTGCTCGCGCCTGCGGCGCGGAACGCTCTACACCTTTGCCGACGAGATCGGTGCGACCAAGATGGCCCTGGGTCACCATCGCGACGACATCGTCGAGACCTTCTTCCTGAACATGTTCTACAACGGTTCACTCAAGGCCATGCCGCCCAAGCTGCGGGCCGATGACGGGCGCAACGTGGTGATCCGCCCGCTGGCCTATTGCAGCGAGAAAGACATCCAGGCCTATTCGGATTTCAAACAGTTCCCGATCATCCCCTGCAACCTGTGCGGCTCCCAGGAAAACCTGCAACGCCAGGTGGTCAAGGAGATGCTCCAGGAATGGGAACGCAAGACCCCGGGCCGTACCGAGAGCATTTTCCGTGGATTGCAGAACGTCATTCCGTCGCAACTGGCGGACCGCAACCTGTTCGACTTCACCAACCTGCGCATCGATGAAAACGCCACGCCGCGGTTCGTCAACGTGGTGAACCTCTGACGGCGCCAACCGCTCTATTCACGGCGCCAATGGCTATAAGGGCCACTGGCGCCGTTTTCATTTCCGACCCCAGGAGAGGGCATGCGCGATTACAAGTGGCTGCACGAGTATTGTCTGAACCGCTTCGGTTCGGCGGCTGAACTGGAAGCCCACCTGCCGGTTCCCAAGACCCCGGCGCAACTGCGCAAGATCGGCGACGACCGCTACCTTTCGGCCATGGCGCTGCGGGTGTTCCGCGCCGGGCTCAAGCACAGCCTGGTGGACGCCAAGTGGCCGGCGTTCGAAGAGGTGTTCTTCAAGTTCGATCCGGAGAAAGTCGTGCTGATGAGCGCCGAGCACCTGGAGCGGTTGATGCAGGACGCGCGGATCATCCGCCATCTGGGCAAGCTCAAGAGCGTACCGCGCAACGCGCAACTGATATTGGACGTGGCCCACGAAAAGGGCAGCTTCGCCGCACTGGTCGCCGACTGGCCAGTGACCGACATCGTCGGTCTGTGGACGTACCTGAAAAAACGCGGCCATCAACTGGGCGGCCTGTCGGCGCCGCGCTTCTTGCGGATGATGGGCAAGGACACCTTCGTGCCCAGTTATGACGTGGTGGCCGCGCTCAATGCCCAGGACATCATCGACAAAGTCCCCACCAGCCAGCGGGACCTGGCGACGGTGCAGAATGCCTTCAACCAGTGGCATGAAGAGAGCGGGGGAAGGCCCATGAGCCAGATATCGATGATGCTGGCGTATACCGTGAATCATTGAGACCGCGTTGCGGCCATCGCGAGCAAGCTCGCTCCCACAGGGACTCGATGGCACCCTGTGGGAGCGAGCTTGCTCGCGATAGCGGTATCAGGCGACGGAGATCTCGCCTTCCCCCGCCAACCGCCGGTTCAACTGGAACCGCCAGCGCACATACAGTAAGGCCGAGCAGAACACCGCCACGCTCGCCGCCATTTCCAGCACGCCGAACAGCTGACGGTTCGGGTCATAGGCCGCCAGTGCGCCTTTGATGAAGTACAGGTTCACCACGAAGCACATCCATGAGTGTCCACGGGCGCTGCCGCTGAGCATGCCGGGCGCGAGTATCAACAGCGGCACCAGTTCGATCAGCAGAATCACCCAGGGCCGCGCGCCGTGCAGGTCGGCGATCAGCAGGTAGTAGGCGCTGAGCAACCCCACCAGGCCGAAAAAGCACAGCAGGCTGAGGACGCGGGCCAGGCGTACGCGCGGTTCGAGCCAATGGATGGAAGGCAGGATCTTCGGCTTCTTAGCCACGGCCGTTCTCCAGCAGCAGGGCGGTTTTCGCCAGGCGCAAACCCAAGGCGCGGCACAGGGCGACTTCATGTTCGTTCAAGCCGCTTTTACCGTCGGCCCCGGCATGATGGCTCGGACCGTAGGGCGTGCCGCCGCCCTGGGTGTCGATCAGGGCCGATTCGCTGTAGGGCAGGCCGGTGATCAGCATGCCGTGGTGCAACAGCGGCAGCATCATCGACAGCAGGGTGGTTTCCTGGCCGCCGTGCAGGCTCGCGGTGGAGGTGAACACCCCGGCCGGTTTGCCTACCAGTGCGCCGGTCAGCCACAGGTTGCTGGTGCCGTCGAGAAAGTACTTGAGCGGCGCAGCCATGTTGCCGAACCGAGTCGGGCTGCCCAAGGCCAGGCCGGCGCAGTTTTTCAGGTCATCGAGGCTGGCGTAGAGCGGGCCTTGCTCAGGGATGTCCGGGGCAACCGCTTCGCACTCGGCGGAAATCGCCGGCACCGTACGCAGCCTGGCTTCCAGCCCGGCCTGTTCGACACCACGGGCGATCTGCCGGGCCATTTCGTTGGTGGAGCCGCTGCGGCTGTAATACAGCACCAGGATGTACGGCGTGGTCACGGCAGGATCTCCAGAATCTTCTCCGGCGGACGGCCGATCACGGCCTTTTCACCGGCTTCCAGAATCGGCCGTTCCATGAGTTTCGGGTGGGCGGCGATGGCCGCGATCAACTGGGCCTGGCTCAGGCTTTCGTCGGCCAGGTTCAGGTCTTTGTATTCATCCTCGCCGGTGCGCAGCAATTGCCGGGCGGTGATGCCGAGCTTGCCCAGCAGGCGTTCCAGTTGCGCGGCGTCGAGCGGGGTTTCCAGGTAGCGGACTACGGTGGGTGTCAGGCCGCGGGCCTCCAACAGTTCCAGCGCACCGCGGGATTTCGAACAGCGCGGGTTGTGATAAAGCGTCAGATCGGTCATGAGCGGGTCGCATCTTGCGTAAGGTGGCGACTATTCTACTGTGCCGCGAAGTCCCTAGCACCTTAGAGAGGCGACGGGTCGCAGCAGCGTTCACACTCAGATAGGGATTGACACATGGCAAGGCGATTGATGGCGGCACTGACATTCATGGGCATCCTGTTGCTTGCTGGTTGCGGAAACGACTACGGAGTGGACCAGAACGGCCAGGCCATCGACTCGCAGCGGCTGGACAAACAATGGCTGGTGCTCAACTACTGGGCGGAATGGTGTGCGCCGTGCCGCACCGAAATCCCGGAATTCAATGCCTTGGCCGAACAGCTCAAGGGCCGCAACGTCGGTGTATTCGGGGTCAATTTCGACCAGGTGCAGGGCGAAGAACTCAAGAGCGCCAGCGACAAGATGGGGATTCGCTTCACGGTGCTGGCCCGGGATCCGGCCGAGATCTTCGACCTGCCTCGCAGTGAAGGCTTGCCGGTGACTTACATCATCGATAACCGGGGCAAGGTGCGCGAACAGTTGCTGGGGGAGCAGACGGCGGCGGGGGTAATGGCCAAGCTTGAGGCGTTGCAGGCGTTCAAATAACCCACTTGTGGTTGAGGGCTTCGTGTGTGGCGAGGGAGCTGGCTCCCGTTGGACTGCGCAGCAGGCCCCTGCATTCTGCCTGAAACATCAAAGTGACAGGTGCATCCGGGGGCCGCTTCGCAGCCCAGCGGGAGCAAGCTCCCTCGCCACAGGGTTAACCATGTCCCTGGTCCAACCAGGTGTGTCTGGAGGGCTCAGGCCTCAGCCCTCTTCCAGCCACCACCGCAGCGGCTTGCCCTGGGCCGGCCAGAAGCGCATCTGCTCGATGGGCGAGATGTCCCAGCGTTCGACCTTTTCCAGGGCCTGCAGGAAGCGCGCCTCCTGCTCCATCAGCGCCGGGGCGCAGAGCTTGCGGGTGCTGCCGATCTTGCCGAAGCTCAAGCGATGGCCTTCCAGGGTGTAGGGCGCGAACCAGTGGTTGCAGCCGCCGTTGCCGTAGGCCCGGCCGTCATCACCAAGGGTGATGGTCAGGTGGCTGTAGTCCATCAATGGCCGCTCGCCGATCCATTCCAGGATATAGCTGCGGTTGTGTTGCAACTGCACAGGTTCCGCGGCACACCCCATCAGGCTCATGCCGATCGACGCGGACAGGGCCAAACGTTTCATCAGGCGGCTTCCTGGCATGTCGGGCACAGGTGTTTTTCACCCGCAGTGGTCCAGCCCAGCTCGGCGATCCGTGCGCTGGCGGCCGGTTTCTCGGCCTTGACGCCGAGTTTGGCATCGACGGCGAACTCGAAGCTCAGTGCCTTGGCGCAAGCGTCGCAGTTGACCTGCCAGGTATGGATCGCCAGTTCGCCGAACACCGGGCCGGTGGTCATGGCGGTCCACTGACCCATGGGTTTGAGCAGGTGCCGCACGGTGTCCACCGTCAGGCGCATGGACAAATCCTTGCTGCCCTTGAGCGTGACGAGCAGTACATCGTTGGCCTGGATCGAACCGCCATTGCCAGTGACCTGGTAGCGGCCCGGCGCCAGGGCGCGGACTTCGGTCAGGGTGTGCTGCGGGTTCATCAGGGTGTAGCGAAAATCGTGTTCGGCCATGGGTCCTCCAAATAGGCGCGACATGCTAGCACGGGGCATGGCTTGGGATGGTCCGGATGCCGGTCAACCTGGGATCTGGCCGACGAAACTCCCTTCTGTGGGAGCGGGCTTGCTCGCGAAGGCGGTGTGTCAGTACCACATTCATAAACTGACACACCGCCTTCGCGAGCAAGCCCGCTCCCACAGGGGTCTGTTTGCGAGAAGGTTTAGCGGTCAACCAGGTTTTTCGGCGTGCCGGCCGCCCAGGCCGCGATGTTGTCCAGGGTGGTCATGGCAATCGCCGCCAGGGCTTCATGGGTGAGGAAGGCCTGGTGGGCGGTGATCACCACGTTGGGGAAGGTCAGCAGGCGTGCCAGCACATCGTCTTGCAAGGGCTGGTCGGAGCGGTCCTTGAAGAACAGTTCGGCCTCTTCTTCATAGACATCCAACCCCAAATAGCCCAATTGGCCGCTCTTCAGCGCCTCGATCAGGGCCGGTGTATCCACCAGGCCGCCGCGTCCGGTGTTGATCAACATGGCGCCGCGTTGCATCGACGCCAGGGAGCGGGCGTTGATCAGGTGGCGGCTCTGTTCGTTCAGCGGGCAGTGCAGGCTGATGATCTGCGCCTGCGCCAGCAGTTCATCCAGAGCCAGATAGCGCGCACCCAAGGCTTGCACCTGAGGATTGGGGGACGGGTCGTAAGCCAGTAGCTGACAGCCGAAACCGGCCATGATCCGCGCGAACGTCGCGCCGATCTGCCCGGTACCGATCACGCCGACGGTCTTGCCCACCAGGTCGAACCCCGTCAACCCATGGAGGCTGAAATTGCCATCCCGGGTGCGGTTGTAGGCGCGGTGCAGGCAGCGATTGAGGGCCATGATCAACGCTACGGCATGCTCGGCCACGGCGTGGGGTGAGTACGCCGGTACCCGGACGATGCTCAAGCCCAGGCGCTTGGCGGCGGGCAGGTCGACGTGGTTGTAGCCGGCCGAGCGCAGGGCGATCAGCCGCGTGCCGCCCGCGGCCAGTCGTTCCAGCACCGGGGCGCTCAGGTCATCGTTGATGAACGCGCAGACCACTTCATGCCGTTCGGCCAGGGCCACGGTGTCCAGGTTCAGGCGGGCGGGCTGGAACTGCAACTCGAGGCCGGCGGGCGCCGGGGCTTTGATGAAACTGTCACGGTCGTAGGTCTGGCTGCTGAAAAGAATCGCGCGCATGGGGCCTCCTGGCAAAAAAATAAACCTGTAGGAGCGTGGATTTTCAGCGATTCCGATTTCCAGGGTATTGCCCTGGATCAGGCGCTGATACGCGCCTCGCTGGCCAGGCGGTTGATAGCGCGCTCCAGTTCTTCCAGGGCGACGGCAGCCTTGGGGTCCTGTTGCTTGAGCAGGGTTTCGCTGCGCTGGCAGGCCGCCCGTAATTGCGGTACGCCGCAGTAGCGGGTGGCGCCGTGCAGGCGGTGGACCCGTTCGATCAGGGCGTTTTGATCGTTGGCCTCGCTGGCCTGGCGGATCGCTTCACGGTCGGCTTCCAGGGACGCGAGCAGCATCGCCAGCATGTCCGCTGCCAGATCGGCCTTGCCAGCGGCCAGGCGCAAGCCTTCTTCATGATCGAGCACCAGCAGTTCGCTGCCACCCTGGGCATCGCTGTTGCGCTCCGGCGACTGGTTGCGCAGGGCCAGGCCGGTCCATTTGAGCACCACCTGGGCCAGTTGCCGTTCGCTGATGGGCTTGGTCAGGTAGTCGTCCATGCCGCTTTGCAGCAGGGCGCGTTTTTCGTTGGCCATGGCGTGGGCGGTGAGGGCGACGATGGGCAGCGGTGTGCAGTGCCGCTCGCTTTCCCACTGGCGGATCGCCTCGGTGCTCTGGCGACCGTCCATGCCGGGCATCTGCACGTCCATCAACACCAGGTCGAAGGTTTCCTTCTGCACGGCCTTGACCGCCGCGTAGCCGCTTTCCACCGCCAGCACCTTGGCGCCCATGTCTTCGAGCAGGGTCTGCACCAGCAGCAGGTTGGCCGGGTTGTCGTCCACGCACAGCACTTTCGGGGCACGGCTGGAAACCGGTTCACTGGGTTCGCTGCGGGTCGGGCGCGGGTTGACCAGGTCGGACAGCGCGCGGCGCAACTTGCGGGTGCAGGCCGGCTTGGCCTGCAACTGACTGTGGGGGTTGGGCACCGAGAGGTGGTACAGGGTCTGTTCGGTAGTGGGGCACAGCACGAGCACTTTGCAGCCCAAGTGCTCAAGGTCCCAGATGTGCTGGTTGAGGCGCTCCGGCGGCATGTCGTTACTGGTGATGCCCAGCACGGCCAGATCGATCGCCTGGTCGGTCTGGTGGGCGACGGTGATGCCGTTGGTCAGGCTCTCCAGGGTGTTGAACGGCGTCACTTGCAGGCCGCAGTCTTCGAGCTGGTGCTGCAAGGCCTGGCGGGCCAGTTCATGGTTCTCCAGCACCGCTACGCGTCGGCCCAGCAACGGCGGGCCCGGCAGGTCTTCGGCATCGTCGCGGGTCTTGGGCAGGCGCAGGCTGATCCAGAACTCCGAGCCTTCGCCCGGTGTGCTGTCGACGCCGATCTCGCCGCCCATCTGCTCCACCAGGCGCTTGGAGATCACCAGGCCCAGGCCGGTGCCACCCGGTTGCCGGGACAGCGAGTTGTCAGCCTGGCTGAATGCCTGGAACAGCGCCCGCACGTCCTGGTTGGACAGGCCGATACCGGTGTCCTGGATGCTGATGCGCAACTGCACGCTGTCTTCGTGCTCGTCTTCGAGCATGGCCCGGGCGACGATGGTGCCCTCGCGGGTGAACTTGATGGCGTTGCTCACCAGGTTGGTGAGAATCTGCTTGAGGCGCAGCGGATCGCCCACCAGCGACAGCGGCGTGTCCCGGTAGACCAGACTCACCAGTTCCAGCTGCTTGGCGTGGGCGGCCGGGGCGAGGATGGTCAGGGTGTCTTGCAGCAGGTCCCGCAGGTTGAACGGAATGCTGTCGAGCACCAGTTTGCCGGCCTCGATCTTCGAAAAGTCGAGGATCTCGTTGATGATCCCCAGCAGGCTGTCGGCGGATTTCTCGATGGTGCCCAGGTAATCGAGCTGGCGCGGGGTCAGCTCGCTTTTTTGCAACAGGTGGGTAAAGCCGAGAATGCCGTTGAGCGGTGTGCGGATCTCATGGCTCATGTTCGCCAGGAACTCGGACTTGATCCGGCTCGCTTCCAGGGCTTCCTTGCGAGCCAGGTCCAGCTCGATGTTCTGGATCTCGATGGTTTCCAGGTTCTGGCGCACGTCTTCGGTGGCCTGGTCGATGCTGTGCTGCAATTCTTCCTGGGCGTTCTGCAAGGTACTGGCCATGCGATTGATGCCCGAGGCCAGCTCATCCAGTTCCTGGCTGCCCAGCGGTGGCAGGCGGGTTTCCAGGTGACCGTCCTTGAGTTGCGCCACGGCTTGCTTGATCTGGCTCAGCGGGCGGTTGATCGTGCGGCCCATGCGCAGGGCCAGCAGCGCTGTCAGGCACAGGCCGGCGGCGATCAGCAGCAGGCTGGCGAACAGGCTGCGATAGCCGCGCAGCAACATACCGCTGTGGGACAGCTCCAGCTCGACCCAGCCCAGCAGGCGGTCGGCTTCTTCGGGAATCAGTTCGCCCGCCAGGTTGCGGTGTTTGCCGAATACCGGCAGCAGGTAGCGCGTGGCGTCGTTGCCGGTGCGTTGCAGCAGCTGTGCACTGTTGCCCTCCGGTGCCCGGTTGAGCATGGTCGGGCCGGCGTGGGCCAGCGGCGCGCGGTCGGGGGCGAGGAAAGTCACGGCGCGTACGTCCGCTTGCTCGAGGGACTGGGTCGCGATGCGCTCCAGCAGATCGGTGTCCTGGCGGCTCATGGCCGGGGCGACCAATGGGGCCAGTTGCTCGGCGATCATCTCGCCACGTTGCAGCAACTGGGCGTGCAGGTCCGATTGCTGCATCCAGGTGAAATAACCGCCCAGGACCAGCGCCATCAGGCTGGTCGGCAACAGGGTCAGCAACAGCACGCGGCCTTTGATTCCCAGTTTCTTGAGCACACTTATCTCCTGCATCCAGCGGTCTGATTGAGCTGTGCGCGCATCCGGCACGCACCACCTGCGCAGTGTAGCGATTTGCGGGCGGGCGATCTTCGTAAATTCGTGTCTGCCGTGCATTCGTGGCGCTGGGCAATTGCCCACGGCGATAAATGGTGGTGGCGTCTGGAGTCAATTTCGCGATGACCGGTAGCATTGCGCTCGGCTTATTCCCATAAGCCATAACCACCACACTTTGCGTGATATGGCCGCGCCAGGTTTGCCGGTATGATAGGCGCCCCCGCAGTCCGGATTGCGAATACGCCATGACTTTGCAGTACCCCACCATCGCCGATTGCGTCGGCAACACCCCGCTGGTCCGCTTGCAGCGCTTGCCCGGCGAGACCACTAATACGCTTTTGCTCAAGCTCGAAGGGAATAACCCGGCGGGTTCGGTCAAGGACCGGCCGGCGCTGTCGATGATCACCCGTGGCGAGTTGCGCGGGCAGATCCAGCCTGGCGATACGCTGATCGAGGCGACTTCCGGCAACACCGGTATTGCCTTGGCGATGGCGGCGGCGATCAAGGGCTACAAGATGATCCTGATCATGCCCGACAACTCCAGTGCCGAGCGCAAGGCGGCGATGACGGCCTATGGCGCCGAGTTGATCCTGGTGACCCAGGAGCAGGGCATGGAAGGTGCCCGGGACCTGGCCGAGCGCATGCAGGCCGAGGGGCGTGGCAAGGTGTTGGATCAGTTCGCCAACGGCGACAATCCCGAGGCCCACTACACCACCACTGGCCCTGAGATCTGGCGCCAGACCGGCGGCACGATCACCCATTTCGTCAGTTCGATGGGCACCACCGGCACCATCATGGGCACCTCGCGCTACCTGAAAGAACAGAACCCGAACGTGCAGATCATCGGCCTGCAACCGATGGAAGGCTCGGCCATTCCCGGCATCCGCCGCTGGCCCGAAGAGTACCTGCCGAAGATCTACCAGGCCGACCGCGTGGACCGCATCATCGACATGGCCCAGAGCGAAGCCGAGGACGTGACCCGTCGCCTGGCGCGTGAGGAGGGCATCTTCTGCGGCGTGTCGTCGGGCGGTGCCGTGGCCGGGATGCTGCGCCTGTCGAAGGAAGTGGAAAATGCGGTGATCGTGGCGATCATCTGCGACCGTGGCGACCGTTACCTGTCGACCGGCATTTTCGACGCGCCCAACTGATGGCCAAACATGAAAGAGGCTTGCGCTTCCAGCCCAGCGGCGGAAGCCGGGCCCCGCAAGTGCCCACCGGTAAAAAGCAGCGCCTGACCATCGAACGCCTGGCCAACGATGGCCGGGGCATTGCCTTTGTCGACGGGCGGACCTGGTTTGTCATCGGCGCCCTGGCCGGCGAAGAGGTCGAGGCGCGGGTGCTCGGTGCCCACGGCAAAGTGGTCGAGGCACGTACCGAGCGGGTGTTCCTGTCCAGTGACCTGCGTCGCGCAGCGCCGTGTATCCATGCCGGTCGTTGCGGCGGTTGCAGCGTCCAACATTTGCCCCATGACGAACAACTCGCCCTGAAACAGCGCATGCTCGCCGAGCAGCTGTCGCGGGTGGCTGGGGTCGAGCCGGATGAATGGGCCGCGCCATTGAGCGGGCCTGAGTTCGGTTATCGGCGTCGCGCCCGCGTGGCGGTGCGCTGGGATCAGAAGGCGAAAAAACTCGAAGTGGGATTCCGTGCTGTCGGCAGCCAGGACATCGTCGCCATTGGCGATTGTCCGGTGCTGGTACAGCCCTTGCAGTCGATCATGAATCGCCTGCCGGAGATGCTTCGACGCCTGGGCAAACCCCAGGCCCTGGGCCATGTGGAATTGTTCGCCGGCTCGTCCCTTGCGGTATTGCTGCGCCACATGGCGCCGCTGTCGGAAGCCGACCTGACCATTCTCAAGGATTTCTGCGCGTTTCATGAGGCCCAGTTGTGGTTGCACGGTGAAGGTGAGCCGCAACCGGTCGAACCCGGACAGGCCCTGGGCTTTCGCCTGGATGCCTGGGACCTTGAGCTGGCGTACCGGCCCGGGGATTTCATCCAGGTGAACGCCGGGGTCAACGAGGCGATGATCGCCCAGGCCCTGCGATGGCTGGCGCCGCGTTCCGAGGAGCGGGTGCTGGACCTGTTCTGCGGCCTGGGCAATTTTGCCTTGCCGCTGGCCAAAAGCGTGCGCCAAGTGGTGGCCGTGGAAGGCGTGCAAACCATGGTGGACCGTGCGGCGGCCAATGCCGTCAGCAACAATTTGAATAACACTGCCTTTTTTCAGGCCGATTTATCCCAGCCTCTGGCGGATGCCGAATGGATCGGCGAAGGCTTTTCTGCGGTACTCTTGGACCCACCCCGTGACGGTGCTTTCGAGGTGGTGCGCAAGCTGTCGTCCCTGGGGGCCAAACGGTTGGTTTATGTATCGTGCAACCCGGCAACTTTGGCCCGGGATACGGTCGAACTGATCAAGCAGGGCTACCGGTTAAAACGTGCCGGGATTCTCGATATGTTTCCTCAAACGGCGCATGTCGAGGCCATGGCGTTATTTGAAGCGAGCCAGGATGGCTTGTCCGACTGACCCGTTCGTGCCAACCCGCCACAGCCCTGGGCGGAAACACGGGCAGCGAAGGTCAGCGAAGTTGACGCATTGAATCTGCGTCGTAGGGAAGGTAAGTAAAGATGGTACAGGTGAGAGCACACCAGCCGATCAACACCGACGGCAGTATCAATCTCGAGGCTTGGCTCGATCATGCGGTCAGCGTCGACATGGCACTGGATCGCGAAGCCTTGAAGGCCGCCTGCGAGTTCGCTCGCGAGGCGGAGCAGCAACACAACGCGGCGAAGAACCTGTGGTCCGAAGGCACCTCGAGTTTCCAGACGGGCCTGGAGATCGCCGAAATTCTCGCTGACCTCAAGCTCGACCAGGACTCCCTGGTGGCGGCGGTGCTGTACCGCGGCGTGCGCGAAGGGCAGATCCAGCTACCGGTGGTCAGCCAGCGCTTCGGCACCGTGGTGGCCAAGCTGATCGACGGCGTGCTGCGCATGGCCGCTATCAGCGCCAGCCTCAGCCCGCGCCAATCCATGGTGTTGGGCACCCAGGGCCAGGTGGAAAACCTGCGCAAGATGCTGGTGGCGATGGTCGACGACGTGCGCGTCGCGCTGATCAAGCTGGCCGAGCGCACCTGCGCGATCCGCGCCGTGAAGTCCGCCGATGACGAAAAGCGCAATCGCGTCGCCCGGGAGGTGTTCGACATCTACGCACCCCTGGCCCATCGTCTTGGCATCGGTCACATCAAGTGGGAGCTGGAGGACCTGTCCTTCCGTTACCTGGAGCCCGACCAATACAAGCAGATCGCCAAGCTGTTGCATGAGCGGCGCCTGGATCGCGAGCGCTTCATCACCGATGTGATGACCCAGTTACGTGAAGAGTTGCAGGCCACCGGCGTGGAAGCCGACATCAGTGGCCGGGCCAAGCACATCTACTCGATCTGGCGAAAAATGCAGCGCAAGGGCCTGGAATTCAGCCAGATCTACGACGTTCGCGCCGTTCGTGTGCTGGTCCCGGAAATGCGCGATTGCTACACCGCGCTGGGGATCGTCCACACCTTGTGGCGGCACATTCCGAAGGAGTTCGACGACTACATCGCCAACCCCAAGGAAAACGGCTATCGCTCGTTGCACACCGCGGTGATCGGCCCCGAGGGCAAGGTGCTGGAAGTGCAGATCCGCACCCATGCCATGCACGAGGAAGCCGAGCTGGGGGTTTGTGCCCACTGGAAATACAAGGGCACCGACGTCAAGTCCGGGTCCAACCACTACGAAGAGAAAATCTCCTGGCTGCGCCAGGTGCTCGAGTGGCATGAGGAACTGGGTGACATCGGCGGCCTGGCCGAACAACTGCGCGTCGACATCGAACCGGACCGGGTCTATATCTTCACCCCCGACGGCCACGCGATTGATCTGCCCAAGGGCGCGACACCGCTGGACTTCGCCTACCGGGTCCACACCGAGATCGGTCATAACTGCCGTGGCGCCAAGATCAACGGCCGGATCGTGCCGCTCAACTACAGCCTGCAGACCGGTGAGCAGGTCGAAATCATCACCAGCAAGCACGGTACGCCGAGCCGCGACTGGCTGAACCCGAACCTGGGCTACATCACCACATCCCGGGCGCGGGCAAAAATCGTCCACTGGTTCAAGCTGCAGGCCCGCGACCAGAACGTCGCTGCCGGCAAGACCCTGCTCGAGCGTGAACTCGGGCGCCTGGGGCTGCCGCAGGTGGACTTCGACAAGCTGGCCGAAAAAGCCAACATGAAAACCGCCGAGGACATGTTCGCCGCCCTCGGTGCCGGCGATCTGCGCCTGGCGCAGTTGGTCAACCTGGCTCAGCAACTGGTGGAGCCGGAGCGTGGCAACGAGCAACTGGAGCTGATCCCGCGCAAGGCCACCGGCTACAAACCGGGCAAGCGCGGCGATATCCAGATCCAGGGCGTGGGCAACCTGATGACCCAGATGGCCGGCTGCTGCCAGCCATTGCCGGGGGATGCGATCGTCGGCTACATCACCCAGGGCCGCGGCGTGAGCATTCACCGCCAGGACTGTGCCTCGGTGCTGCAACTGGCCGGTCGCGAGCCGGAGCGGATTATCCAGGTCAGTTGGGGCCCGGTGCCGGTGCTCACCTACCCGGTGGACATCGTCATCCGCGCCTACGACCGCTCCGGTCTGTTGCGTGACGTGTCCCAGGTATTGCTGAACGAGCGGATCAACGTGCTGGCGGTCAATACCCGTTCGAACAAGGAAGACAACACCGCGCTGATGTCCCTGACCATCGAGATTCCGGGGCTGGATGCGCTGGGGCGGTTGCTGGGGCGGATCTCCCAGTTGCCGAACATCATCGAGACCCGGCGTAACCGGACGCCAGGTTAAGCGCAGCCCAAAAAATGTGGGAGCGAGCTCGCTCGCGATAGCGGTTTGTCAGTGGCAGAGATGTTAACTGGTGTTCCGCCATCGCGAGCAAGCTCGCTCCCACAGGGCTTTTTTGTGATGGGATGGATTGATGTACAGCCTCGAAGACCTGCTCCACCTGATGAACCGCCTGCGGGACCCGCAGTACGGCTGCCCGTGGGACATCAAGCAAACCTACGCCACCATCGTTCCTCATACGCTTGAAGAAGCTTACGAGGTGGCCGATGCGATCGAGCGCGGCGATTTCGATCACTTGCAGGGCGAGTTGGGCGACCTGTTGTTCCAGGTGGTGTATTACAGCCAGTTGGCCCGGGAAGAAAACCGCTTCGAATTCGCCGGCGTGGTCGACAGCATCACCCGCAAGCTGATCCGTCGTCATCCCCATGTGTTTCCTACCGGTGACCTTTATGCCCCGGTGGACATTCCTCGCCTGAGTGAAGAACAGGTCAAGCATCGCTGGGAAGAGATCAAGGCAGAGGAACGGGCCGAGAAAGCCTCGGCGCCCGAACAGTTGTCGTTGCTCGACGATGTGCCGGGTGCGCTGCCGGCGTTGTCCCGTTCGGCGAAATTGCAAAAGCGTGCGGGGCAGGTCGGTTTCGACTGGCCAGGTCCGTTGCCGGTGCTCGACAAGGTCCGGGAGGAGCTGGACGAAGTCCTCGAAGCCATGGCTGATAATGATCCGGTGGCTATCAGCGACGAGATCGGCGACCTGCTGTTCAGCGTGGTAAACCTGGCCCGGCACCTGAAAGTCGACCCGGAAACCGCCCTGCGTGGCGCCAACGGGAAATTCGAACGACGCTTCCGATTTATCGAACAGGCATTGCGCGACACCCACCGTCCCATGGAAGATTGCACCCTCGAAGAGTTGGACGCCTTGTGGGGCGAAGCCAAACGTCAGGAAAAGAATTTGCCCAGCTGTGGCTGAGGCCGTTGCCTAAGTGAGTAAGCACCATGAGCCTTTCCCTTCGCGACCAGTTGCTCAAAGCAGGGCTGGTCAACCAAAAGCAGGCCAAGCAGGTCGGCAAAGAGAAACAGAAGCAGCAGCGCCTGGCCCACAAAGGCCAGATCGAACTGGATGATTCCCAGCAGCGTGCCGCCCAGGAAGCCATGGCCGAAAAGGTCAAGCGCGACCAGGAACTCAACCGGCAGCAGCAGGAAAAGGTCGAGCAGAAGGCCCGTGCCGCGCAGATCAAGCAATTGATCGAAGTCTCGCGCCTGCCGAAGCTGACCACTGAGGATTATTACAACTTCGTCGACGACAAGAAGGTCAAGCGCATCTCGGTCAATACGCTGATGCGCAACAAGCTGAGCAGTGGCTCCCTGGCGATCGTCCACCATGCCGGCGGCTACGAAGTGATCCCGCGCGAAGCGGCCCTGAAGATCCAGGAACGCGACCCCAAGCGCATCGTCCAGCTCAACACCCAGACCGAAGAAGTGGATGCCGATGATCCGTACGCGGCGTATCAGATTCCTGATGATTTGATGTGGTAAGAGCGGCGCAATGTCGTTGAGCTGAAACACAAACCCTGTGGGAGCGAGCTTGCTCGCGATGGCGTCATATCAGTCAATGTCTCTTTCACTGATATACCGCTATCGCGAGCAAGCTCGCTCCCACAGGGGTTTTGTTGTTCAGGATTCTGCCATTTCACGCGAGCGCAGTCGTTCCTCACGCTCCAGCTCAGCCTTGTAGCTATGGGCGTCCGTTTCGGAGTGGAACATGCCCACCAGCAGATCCTGTTGATGCACGTCCCAGATCCGGATACCGGCGGCAATGCCTTCGTGGGACATATGGGCGTCGTCGCGTTCAGTTACTTTCACAGTCATCTTGCAAGCTCCAATCTCTGTTATCTGCAGCAAGGCGTGTGCAGGCCTTTGTTATAGATTTGGATAGCCTGCTAAGTAAATGCTCCGGTTCGTTAAGAAGTTTTCATGGAAAGCGCAACAATCCTGCAGGCCAGGCGGTGCGCGGCATTCGGTCGCAGGGGGTGTTCATGAAAAATGTTTCATGTTGGCGCGGCATGCGCCCAGTGAAGCAGCGCTCCTTGTGGGCGCGAGCCTGCTCGCGAAGAGGCCATCGCAGTCAGCGACTATTTTCAGCGAGGCAGAGCAAGCCCAAGCAATCGCGCGACCGGCCAGACTCGATAAATCACACGTCAAAAAATCATGCACACCTGTCAACTTTGGCAGTTACCTCATTCTTGAAAACCTTGTTTACTTTTATTGGCGTGGAACGGCGGGACGGTTTGGCCGATGCTGGCAGTCGCTTGTTCTAGCTTAAACAGGCATGGCTGCTCATGGCGGGGTGGCAATTAGAGGGTCGTATGATGAATCTTTACAGACTGCTGTTCGTTGGATTTTTGGTTATATCCGGCTGCGCAAGTGTTGATTCCTCAATGCAGGCAGATATGCCAAAAGGATCAATTAAACTATCTGCAAACGTAGATGGGAGTGGTAAGTCATGTATCTTGGGTATTAAAGAGACGACTGGTTGGCAAGACTTTGAATTAGGCGATACTAATTGTTCGAACGATGAGGCGCGGTACTTTGCACTTGATAATGTACCTTCGGCCACGCAAATACGGTTTGATGGAATACCTTGTAAAAGCGACCGTAACCAGTGGAGTTTTAAAATAAAAACAATCGTGCAGCCTACTACTACTCGCCGGATAAATCTCAGGGAACTGCAGACGGCTGTCTTAGGCTCAATTGTGGTTCGGGGGGTTATGTATATAGAGAATAATAGGCCTGGTGAATATAATGACGGAAAATTGAGTTGCGTTAAGGTTTTGCGTTCTGCGTTGCCTTGAGTTGGATTAACTGCTATCAGCTTTAAGCAGGGCGTGCGGCGCTTATGTTCTATGTGTATCGATTACGTTGTAAGTTCTGTATGTTTGCCTTTAATGTTCCCGTCGGCGGGAGAGCTTTGATGAGTCCATGATCAGCATCATCGTTAACTGATATACCGCCATCGCGAGCAGGGATTGGTGTTATGTTTGAATCACGGGCAAAAAGAAGCCCCGCATTGGCGGGGCTACTTTTTTGCAGGTGTCGATCAGCTACCTTTCACTGCCTTGCCGTTGACCGTACCGTCCTGGAGCATGATGTTGTATTCCTTGCCGTCAGTCTCGACCTGTTGCAGGCGCACCAGCAGGTAGTCCCAGTCCTTGGCGAACCAGAGCACGGTGATGCGTTTGCTTTGCGTTGGGTCGCGTACGCGCTCGACCTTGATCGCATCGATCTGTCCGGCCTTGGTGTCGACCTTCTCCGAGCCCAGGACACGGAAGTCATAGGTATCGACTTCGCCATCATCCACGACCTGATAGCTCATGCTTTTCTTGCCGGCCGCCACGTCATGCTGCAGGGCCAACTGGTACGTGGATTTATCGACCATGCCACGGTTGAGTGGCAGCTTGACCGCGTCACCGCGATCGGTGCCGGTGACCATCTTGGTGTTCCAGTCGAAGTCCAGGTCGGCCTTCTTGGCCTTGCCCAGGCCACCCCGTTCGAAGTGGTAGGACTGTGGCAGCAGGGTGTCCTTGTCCAGGGTCAGGGTGCTTTCTTCGGTCAGGCTGGCGATCATCATCGAAGCCTTGAAGCTCAGCTTCCAGGTGCCGTTGGCCTCCTTGGTCAGGTTACGCTCGGCGGTGCCGCTCATGGGCAACTGTTTCCAGTCGGCGGTGTAACTGGCGGAGAACGGTTGAAGTTCTGCGGCCTGTGCCAGGGGCAAGGCAAGCAGAGCGCAAGCGAAGAGCAGGGCGCGACGCATAAAATCTCCTAGTATCGAATCAAATGGCCGCTGGCGGCGAGTAACTGGCCGTCCAGTGAGGCACCGCGATCGTCGAGGGTCAGCCTTCCTTCGGCAAACCAACGCACGGCCATCGGGTAGATCTGGTGCTCGCGGGCGTGAACCCGTTGCGCCAGGCTTTGCGGCGTGTCGTGCAACTCTACCGGTATTACTGCCTGTACGACCAGTGGTCCGCCATCGAGTTCCTCGGTGACGAAGTGCACGGAGCAGCCGTGCTCCGTGTCTCCGGCCTCCAGCGCGCGCTGGTGAGTATGTAACCCTTTGTATTTGGGCAGCAGCGAGGGATGGATATTGAACAGGCGGCCCTGGTAGTGACGCACGAAGCCAGCGCTGAGGATGCGCATGAAGCCAGCGAGCACGACCAGTTGCGGATTGAAGGTGTCGATCTGTTCGATCAGCGCGGCGTCGAAGGCTTCGCGGCCCTCGAACGCCTTGTGATCCAGGACGCGGGTGTCGATGCCCGCGTCCCTGGCACGTTGCAGGCCGTAGGCATCGGCGCGGTTGGAAATCACCGCGCGGATACGGACCGGGCTGTCGCCGGTCCGCGTGCTGTCGATCAAAGCCTGCAAGTTACTGCCGGTGCCGGACAGCAGCACCACCACGTCACAGGTTGCGGACATCAGTGTGCCTTAAGGTTTTTCAGCTCGACCTGTGCGGCGCCTTCGGCCGCGGTGGCGATCTGGCCGATGACCCAAGGCTGTTCGCCGGCTTCACGCAGGACGTTCAGGGCAGTCTCGACGTGCTCCTGGGCCACGCAAATGACCATGCCCACGCCGCAGTTCAGCACGCGGTGCATTTCGGTTTCATCGACATTGCCTTTCTCTTGCAGCCAGTCGAATACCGCCGGGCGGGTCCAGCTCGCCACGTCGACCACGGCCTGGGCGCCTTTTGGCAGCACGCGCGGGATGTTGTCCAGCAGGCCACCACCGGTGATGTGGGCCATGGCCTTGACGGCACCGGTGTCCTTGATCAGCTTGAGCAGCGGCTTGACGTAGATGCGGGTCGGGGCCATCAGCAGGTCGGCCAGTGGCTTGCCGTCGAGCTGGGTGTTTTCAATGTTGGCACCCGAGACTTCGATGATCTTGCGGATCAGTGAGTAGCCGTTGGAATGCGGGCCGGAGGATGGCAGGGCGAGCAGGGCATCGCCGGCAGCGACTTTCGAACCATCGATGATTTCGGCTTTTTCCACGACGCCGACGCAGAAGCCGGCCAAGTCGTAGTCTTCGCCTTCGTACATGCCTGGCATTTCGGCGGTTTCGCCGCCGACCAGGGAGCAGCCGGCCAGTTCGCAGCCGGCGCCGATGCCGGTCACGACCTGGGCGGCGGTGTCGACGTTCAGTTTGCCGGTGGCGTAGTAGTCAAGGAAGAACAGCGGCTCGGCACCGCACACCACCAGGTCGTTCACGCACATGGCCACCAGGTCGATGCCGATGCTGTCATGCTTGTTCAGGTTCAGGGCCAGGCGCAGCTTGGTGCCGACGCCGTCGGTGCCCGAGACCAGGACCGGTTGCTTGTAGCCGGCCGGGATCTCGCAGAGGGCGCCGAAACCGCCCAGGCCGCCCATGACTTCCGGGCGCGCGGTGCGCTTGGCGACGCTCTTGATGCGTTCGACCAATGCTTCACCGGCGTCGATGTCTACACCGGCGTCCTTGTAGCTCAGGGAGGGTTGCTTGCTCATGATCCAGGCCTTTAGGGGGGATTTCTGGGTAACGACCGACCGCCAGGGCCATTGAATAACCGTTGTACGAATTATTCCGGGAGCCCAGCCATTGCCGGTCTGCGAAGGCGCGCGATTTTATCAGGCTTGAGGGGCAGCGGCCATCCTCGCGCCGACGGGCAGGGACATATCCGCAGAAAAAAACCGATATTTCTTATATTGGTACTGCGCAACGCCTCTGTATAAGGTGTAGCGGTAACCGGTTATGGTGATGACCGTGCGAAACTTCCACCGGGCATGTGAATGTTTTGCCGGGTGCTGTGGTCTCAGCCATGCTCAATCTTCTTCACACGGCCTGTTCCAGCCGTTATGTCCGGGAATCTTCCATGCGTTTGTTCAAATTCTTGTCCGTGGGCTGCTTGTCGCTGATCAGCCTGGCGAGCCATGCCGAAACCGTCAATGGCCTCTATCAAGTGCTCGAACCGGTTACCAGCCAGACGCCGGAGGAGCGTAACCAGGCGACGTTGCGCGCCCTGGATACGCTGGTGCTGCGCCTGACCGGCGATGCCAAGGCGGCCCAGAATCCCGGGTTGGCGGCGATCCGCCAGGATCCGCAACAGATCATTCTTCAATATGGCTACGACGCCGGCCCGCCGGAAAGCCTCAAGGTGGATTTCGACCCGGCGAGTACCGACCGGGCATTGCGCTCGGCAGGCTTGTCGCTCTGGAGCGCGAACCGGCCATCGATCCTGGGCTGGTGGCTGAACGATTCGGCCGAGGGCTCCAGTCTGGTGGGCGATGGCCAAGCCAGCGCCGCGCCGCTGCGGCGTGCCGCGCAGCATCGGGGCCTGGCTTTGCACCTGCCGCTGGCGGATCTGAGCGAGCAGATCGTCGCCACCGCGCCGAACCTGGAAGGCAGCGATCCAGCGCCTTTGCGCGATGCCTCGGAGCGCTACGCGACGGACGCCTTGCTGGCGGTTCATGCCAAGGAAGAGGGTGGGCAGTGGCACGGCACCTGGCGCCTGTGGTTGGGGGACCAGCGTGAGCAGGGTACTGCCCAGGGCGCCGATCCTGCGGCCTTGGCCGATGCGGTCATGCTCGCGGTGAGCCAGCGCCTGGCGCCGCGCTTCGTCGCCAAGCCGGGTGTGGCCACAGAACAACTGCTGGAAGTGCAGGGCATGAACCTGGAGCGTTACGCGGCGCTGGGGCGTTTGCTCGAACCGTTCGCTGGGCAGTTGCAGCGGGTCGAAGGGGACCGGATCGTCTATCGGGTCAACGGCAGCGCCGAACAATTGAAGGCTCAGTTGGCCCTGGCAAAACTGCAGGAGGTGCCAGCCGGTGAGGCCATCGCGCCGGTGCCGGTCGCGCCGCCCGCCGCCGATGGCTCGGCCCCGGTTGCAGCGCCTGCGCCAGCACCGGCCGCCAATTTGCGGTTCCGCTGGTAGGTTGTCTTTCTTTATATAGCTAGGAGTGGTTCATGGGCGATACGCGGCGTTGGTTTTGGTTGGGTGGGGTTGCCCTGCTGTTCGCCCTTATCTATTTGCTGCATCCGATCCTCACACCGTTCCTGGTCGCGCTGCTGTTGGCCTATCTGTTCGATCCGGTGGTGGATCGCCTGGAAAAACTCGGCCTGTCGCGTACCTGGGGCGTGGTGGCGGTGTTTGCGCTATTCACACTGATTGTGAGCGCCCTGTTACTGGTGCTGATACCGATGCTCGCCAAGCAACTGTTGCGCCTGTATGAATTGGCGCCGCAGATGCTCGATTGGTTGCAGCACAGCGCGATGCCGTGGGTGCAGTCGAAATTGGGCTTGGCCGACGGTTTCTGGAAGTTCGACAAGGTCAAGGCCGCCATCAGCGAGCACATGGGGCAGACGACCGACATCGTTGGCGTGGTGTTGAGCCAGGCCACGGCCTCGGGCCTGGCGTTGATCGGCTGGCTGGCGAACCTGGTGCTGATCCCGGTGGTGGCTTTCTATCTGCTGCGGGACTGGGACCTGATGATGGCCAAGATCCGCAGCCTGCTGCCGCGTCAGCGCGAAGAACGCATCATGACCCTGACCGGCGAATGCCATGAAGTGTTGGGGGCGTTCGTGCGCGGGCAGTTGCTGGTGATGGTGGCCCTGGGCTTCATCTACGCGGCCGGCTTGATGCTGGTGGGGCTGGAGCTGGGGCTGTTGATCGGCTTGATCGCCGGGCTGGCGGCCATCGTGCCGTACATGGGCTTTGTGATTGGTATCGGTGCGGCGTTGATCGCCGGGTTGTTCCAGTTCGGCGGCGACTTGTACCCGATGGTCGGCATCGTGGCGGTGTTCATGGTCGGGCAGGCCCTGGAGGGCATGGTGCTGACGCCGCTGTTGGTGGGCGACCGCATTGGCCTGCATCCCGTGGCGGTGATCTTTGCGATTCTGGCCGGTGGCGAATTGTTCGGTTTCACCGGCATCCTGCTGGCGCTGCCGGTGGCGGCGGTGATCATGGTGCTGGTGCGGCATATGCACGATTTGTACAAGGATTCTGACATTTATAGCGGCGCTGAAGACCCCGATCTGTAGGGCGAATGACCGGCCAGGTGTCAGGGAAACTGACACTCCGCGCCCTTGTCGCTGCAAACCTTTGATTTTGCTCGTGGTCCGGCGCATTGTGCGGTCCGCGCCACGGGTATAAACTTTGCGCACTTTACACAGAGGCCACTAACGGTTCCTTGGGAACTGTTCAGTCAGCATGAAACCGATTCAGCTGCCCCTAGGTGTGCGTCTGCGTGATGACGCCACCTTTATCAACTACTACCCAGGCGCCAATGCCGCTGCACTCGGCTATGTCGAGCGGCTTTGCGAAGCCGACGCCGGCTGGACCGAAAGCCTGATCTATCTGTGGGGCAAGGACGGGGTAGGGCGCACGCACCTGTTGCAGGCCGCGTGCCTTCGGTTCGAGCAGTTAGGTGAGCCTGCTGTTTACCTGCCGTTGGCCGAGTTGCTCGATCGCGGTGTTGAAATCCTCGACAACCTTGAACAGTACGAACTGGTCTGCCTGGACGATCTCCAGGCCGTGGCCGGCAAGGCTGACTGGGAAGAAGCGCTGTTTCATCTGTTCAATCGGCTGCGCGACAGCGGTCGGCGTTTGCTGATCGCCGCCTCGACGTCGCCTCGGGAGCTGCCGGTGAAGCTGGCGGATCTCAAATCCCGTCTCACCCTGGCGCTGATTTTCCAGATGCGCCCGTTGTCCGACGAAGACAAACTCCGTGCCTTGCAGCTGCGCGCTTCCCGACGTGGCCTGCACCTGACCGACGAAGTCGGGCATTTCATC
This sequence comes from Pseudomonas sp. NFACC04-2, assembly GCF_900119265.1. Lineage (NCBI taxonomy): Bacteria > Pseudomonadati > Pseudomonadota > Gammaproteobacteria > Pseudomonadales > Pseudomonadaceae > Pseudomonas > Pseudomonas sp. NFACC04-2. The sequence goes on along the minus strand of NZ_FPJC01000030.1, from coordinate 18,019 downwards.
CTCACTCGTGGCACCCGCAGCATGAGCGCATTGTTCGAGCTGCTCGAGCGCCTCGACCAAGCCTCGCTCCAGGCCCAGCGCAAGCTGACTATTCCTTTTTTGAAAGAAACTTTGGGCTGGTAGAACCGTTGTAAGTAGTGGCTCATGGCCTATTCTGGGCGCGGCGGAACCCGCGGTCCTGCTGGGTTGCAGGCTGCGTGACGTTCAAAATGGGCTTAAGCGCTTAGATGTAAACGTAAAACCGAGAAGTCACATTTGCATCGATTGAATTTGCAAATGAGGTTGATAGAAGGCATAGTCTCGCCATCTTTACTACTTCAGCCACGGTCGTGCCCATGCTAAATCGCTTCGCACCCCTCGTGCCTCTCGCACTCGTTACCCTGTTGTTCGGTTGCGCTGCCCACTCTCCAGTGTCCCAGCAAGCGCCACAACCACAGGTCCAGAATTCCGTTACTGCCCAGTCTTCCTCCGTTGCGTTCCAGGAAGAAATGGCCTCCGACAAAGAGCTCGCAGCCTTCGCCGGCAGCAAGCCTTACCAGCTTCCAGTACTGGCCGACAGCATTCTGGAACGTGGCATGTCGTTGATCGGTACCCGCTACCGTTTTGGCGGTACTTCTGAAGCCGGCTTCGATTGCAGCGGTTTCATCGGTTATCTGTTCCGCGAAGAGGCTGGCATGAACCTGCCGCGCTCCACTCGCGAAATGATCAACGTGAACGCCCCACTGGTAGCGCGCAATCAGCTGGAGCCCGGTGACCTGCTGTTCTTCAGCACCAACGGTCGTCGCGGTCGCGTCAGTCATGCCGGTATCTACTTGGGCGACAACCAGTTCATCCATTCCAGCAGCCGCCGCAGCGGTGGTGTGCGGATCGACAGTCTGGGCGACAGCTACTGGAGCAAGACCTTCATCGAAGCCAAGCGCGCCCTCGCCATGGCACCCACTGTGGTCACTGCTCGCAAGTAAGCACACAGTTTGTAAGGCAAACTTAAAGTCTTACTTGAAGTTTGCCACATAGCCGCTAGAATCCTTGATCATTGATTGATGGCAATCCGCCTGCGTACTACGCAGGCGGATTTGTTTTCATGCCCACGGCAGAAAAGCCGCATCCAGATCAGGATTGTTCTGCATATGTCGACGTCGGCCCGCCTCGCGCTCATTTTCCTCGCCGCACTGCTCAGTGCGTGCGCCAGCCGTACTCCGCCGCCAGCATCTGTTGTACGGTCCCCGGTGGTCTTTGCTCCCTCGCAATCCTTTTCGCCGGCCGCCGAAGACGTCCTGTTCCGGGCGCTGGGCCTGGTGGGGACGCCGTACCGCTGGGGCGGCAACACGCCGGATTCGGGCTTCGATTGCAGTGGCTTGATCGGTTATGTGTACCGCGACGCCGCCGGTATTTCCCTGCCGCGCTCCACGCGCGAGATGATCGGCATGCGCGCCCCGGATGTTGGCAAGAATGCCTTGCAGACCGGTGATTTGATTTTCTTCGCCACCAACGGCGGCTCTCAGGTCAGCCATGCCGGGATCTATGTCGGCGAAGGGCGCTTCGTCCACGCGCCGGCCACGGGCGGCACGGTCAAGCTCGACAGCCTGTCCAAGGCCTATTGGCAAAAGGCTTACCTGGGCGCCAAGCGTGTGTTGCAGCCGGAGCATCTGGCACGTAATCCCTGACGCGGAGATTCAGACCAGCGCAATTTGTGGCGAGGGGATAAATCCCCTCGCCACAAGAGAGTGCGATCAGCACTATTTGGCAGACACTCGCCAGATCTTGTTCCCCACATCATCAGCCACCAACAAGCCGCCCTGCTTGTCGATCACCACGCCTACTGGGCGGCCCTGGGCTTTTTCGTCGGCATTCAGGAATCCAGTCAGTACATCCACCGGTTGCCCCGCGGGTTTGCCGCCGTTGAACGGTACGAAAATCACTTTATAGCCACTGTGGGGCTTACGGTTCCAGGAGCCGTGCTGACCGACGAAAGCCCCTTCGGTAAACGGTGCAGGCAAGGTGCTGCCTTCGGCGAAGGTCAGGCCCAGTGAGGCGGTGTGGGGGCCGACGGCGTAGTCCGGGGCGATGGCCTTGGCCACCAGAGCCGGGTTCTGTGGTTCGACCCGGGCATCGACGTGCTGCCCGTAGTAGCTGTAGGGCCAGCCATAGAACGCACCGTCCTTGACCGAGGTGATGTAGTCCGGCACCAGGTCGCTACCGATCTCGTCCCGTTCGTTCACTGCTGTCCACAGGGCTCCGCTGCGGGGTTCCCAGGCCAGGCCGTTGGGGTTGCGCAGGCCTGAGGCGAAGATCCGGTGATTGCCGCTGGCACGGTCCACTTCCCAGATGGCGGCGCGACCCTCTTCGGCTTCCATGCCATTTTCCGCGACGTTGCTGTTCGAACCGGTGGTGACGTACAGCTTGCTGCCGTCACGGCTGGCAATCACGTTCTTGGTCCAGTGATGGTTGAGGGTGCCGCCCGGCAGGTCGACGACCTTGGTCGGTTGGGCCTTGATTTGCGTATCGCCGTCCTTGTAGGGGAAGCGGATCAGTCGGTCGGTGTCGGCCACGTACAGGTCATTGCCCACCAGGGTCATGCCGAACGGCGAATTGAGGTTTTCCAGGAACACCGTACGAGTTTCGGCGATGCCATCGTGGTTGGCGTCGCGTAATAGCGTGATGCGGTTGGGGCTGGGCACGCCGGCACCGGCGCGGCCCATGACCTTTTTCATCACCCAGCCACGGATGCCCTTGGAATCGTCCGGTTTGGGTGGGGCATTGGTCTCGGCCACCAGCACATCGCCATTGGGTAGCACGTAAAGCCAGCGTGGATGGTCCAGTCCTTCGGCGAACGCGGCCACTTGCAGGCCCTGGGCCGGGGTTGGCTTGGCGCCTTGCGGCCAGCCGACGGCTTCGGCGATGTTGACGGTGGGGACCAGGGTCTTGTTCGGTTCCGGCAGTTTCGGCGCAGGACCGGTGCCGTCGGACACTTGCAGCGTGGAAGACTCGCCACAAGCGACAAGCCCGGCGGCAAGGGCGACGATCAGAAGGTGTGGTGGCTTGAGCATGCTGGCTTCCCTATGAATGCATGAGGTTATTCATAGAGAAGCGTAGACGCACGGATGGTTCAAACTGCGCGCAAAACCTTGTGGGAGCGAGCTTGCTCGCGATGGCGGCGTGAAAGTCGAGATTGATGTTGCCAGGTGCGCCGCTATCGCGAGCAAGCTCGCTCCCACAGTAATGAGTCAGCCATGGGCCTGTTTGAACAGCACGGCAATGCCTGGATGGTATTGACCGGCCTCGTTGCGCAACTTGCGATAGGCGTATGGGAAGTACCAGGCCACGGCGCAGGTGTTTTCCTTCTGCAAGTCGTCGATCATGTCCTGCAGCTCTTCGGGGGTGGCGCTTTGCTGGGCTTTTTGCGGCGAGACGAACAGGCAGCCCAGTTTCAGGTCGCTGGCGTAGCTGATGCGCTTGGCATCGCTGGTGGCTTCCGACAGTGGTTGGGTCAGGTTCAGGTTGTTGACCTTGGGCCAGCGTTGGGTGGCCTGGATGAAGGCACGCTCTTCGGTGCTGGCGATGAACAGGTCGGCGCTGACGTTGCGTTCGCCTTCCTCATTCTGCTTGCGGGTCGGCGCGTTCTGCAGCGTGACCATCTCGGCCATCCAGGCGGCGGCCGACAGCAAGCTGAGATTGGCTCGTTCATCGAACCAATAGGGGGTGTCGTTATCGCCGCGAACCGCATTGTAGCGGTCGATACAATCAAACCAACGTTCCAGCACCGGGCGCAGGAACTCCAGTTTTGGATTGCTGATGAGCATGCCTTGCATGTTTTGCCCTCTTGTTCTTGTGATATCGGGTCGTAATGTCGCTTTGATATCACTTGTCGCAGAATCACACAAGATTGGCGTCATTTTATTGATCGGCGCCAATGAGCGCCTCGGCAGGCGGCTTTAATTGACGCTCCACCCCCAACCCTCTAACCTTCGCCGCTTGTTTCAGGTGCTCTGTGGCCGCTTGGCCGACAGAGTGAAACAGGGAAGCCGGTGAGTGCATACGAACCCGGCGCTGCCCCCGCAACGGTAAATGAGTCAACGCTGTGCCTAAGCCACTGTGTCGCATGACATGGGAAGGCGCGCAGCCAGGCGTCACGCCGCTCATGAGCCCGGAGACCGGCCTGATTCATCCAACGGCATCACGGTGGGCGATGCCAGGCTTGTTGCCGTCTTTTTTTGTGCCCCGCCCGCCGTTATCCAATCCCAACGGAGAGCTCCCCATGACCGACACCCCTGATCGCGACGAACGCCACCTGGCGCGCATGCAGCGCAAGAAAGCCGTGATCGACGAGCGCATCGCCAACTCGCCGAACGAATGCGGCTTGCTGCTGGTGCTGACCGGTAATGGCAAGGGCAAGAGCAGCTCGGCGTTCGGCATGCTGGCACGGTCCATGGGCCATGGCATGCAATGCGGTGTGGTGCAGTTCATCAAGGGACGCAACAGCACTGGTGAAGAGCTGTTTTTTCGCCGCTTCCCGGAGCAGGTGCGTTTTCATGTCATGGGTGAAGGTTTCACCTGGGAAACCCAGGACCGCCAGCGCGACATCGCCGCCGCCGTAGCCGCCTGGGCCGTATCGCGTCAGTTGCTCAGCGATCCGTCCATCGGCCTGGTGGTGCTCGATGAATTGAATATCGCCCTCAAGCACGGCTACCTTGACCTCGACCAGGTGCTGAGCGATCTGCAGGCTCGCCCACCGATGCAGCATGTGGTGGTGACCGGTCGCGGCGCCAAGCCGGAGATGATCGAGCTGGCCGACACCGTGACTGAAATGGGCATGCTCAAGCACGCTTTCCAGGCGGGTATCAAGGCGCAGAAAGGCGTCGAACTGTGAGTGACCCTTGCCTGACAAGCCGCCACTGTCCGGCGGTGTTGATCGCAGCGCCGGCCTCGGGGCAAGGCAAGACCACCGTCACCGCGGCGCTGGCCCGCTTGCATCGCAACCAGGGGCGCAAGGTGCGCGTCTTCAAGTGCGGCCCCGACTTCCTCGACCCGATGATCCTCGAGCGGGCCAGCGGCGCGCCGGTCTATCAATTGGACATGTGGATGGTCGGCGAGCAGGAAAGTCGCCGGCTGTTGTGGGAAGCCGCCGCCGAAGCGGACCTGATCCTGATCGAAGGGGTAATGGGGCTGTTCGACGGCACCCCGTCCAGCGCCGATCTGGCGAGGCATTTTGGCGTACCGGTGCTGGCGGTGATCGACGGCACGGCCATGGCCCAGACCTTCGGTGCCTTGGCCCTGGGCCTGGCCCGTTATCAACCGGACCTGCCATTCGCCGGGGTCTTGGCGAACCGGGTCGGCACCTTGCGTCACGCGCAATTGCTCGAAGGTAGCCTGACCGAAGGCCTGCGTTGGTACGGCGCGCTGTCCCGGGAAACCGGCATCGAATTGCCAAGCCGTCATCTCGGGTTGGTCCAGGCCAGTGAATTGAACGATCTCGACCTGCGCCTCGACGCGGCGGCCGATGCCTTGGCCGGTAGTTGCGAGGTGGCGCTGCCGCCAGCGGTCGAATTCGCCGCGCCCGAGGTGATCAATCCGCCGCCGTGGCTCGACGGTGTGCGCATCGCCGTGGCCCGTGACGAAGCGTTCGCCTTCACCTATGGCGCAAGCCTTGATCTGCTGCGGGCCATGGGGGCGCAGTTGAGCTTTTTTTCACCGATCCATGACACCGAACTGCCTGAGGCGGACAGTCTTTATCTGCCTGGCGGTTATCCGGAGCTGCACCACGTTGCGCTGGCCCGGAATACGCCGATGCTGGCCGCGATCCGTGCTCACCATGCCGCCGATAAACCGTTACTCGCCGAATGCGGCGGCATGTTGTACCTGCTCGATTCATTGACCGATGTCGACGGCGTGCGCGCCGAACTGCTGGGTTTGCTGGCCGGCGATGCGCAGATGCAGAAGCGCCTGGCGGCCCTGGCGCTGCAGTCGGTGGATTTGCCGGAAGGCAACCTGCGTGGGCACACCTATCATCATTCCCTGACCAGCACCGAGGTTGAACCGATTGCCCGTGGCCATAGCCCCAATGGCGGACGCGGTGCGGAGGCGGTTTTCCGGCAAGGGCGGATGACGGCTTCCTATGTGCACTTTTATTTTCCGTCCAATCCCAGGGCGATTGCCGCGTTGTTTGCGCCTGACCCTGAGGCCGCCTTCGCGAGCAAGCCCGCTCCCACATTTGATCACCTGAACCCTGTGGGAGCGGGCTTGCTCGCGAAGAGGCCATGACCGACAACGCTTTCTCCCAGACTGAACGCGACGCCATCTACCGCGCCATCGCTGAACGCCGTGACATGCGCCACTTCAGCGGCGGCACGGTCGAACCGGCGTTGCTGCGTCGCTTGCTGGAAGCCGCGCACCAGGCCCCCAGTGTCGGCCTGATGCAGCCGTGGCGATTCATCCGCATCAGCGACCGCGCCTTGCGTGGGCAGATCCGCCAACTGGTGGAGCAGGAACGCATTCGCACCGCGCAGGCCCTGGGCGAGCGCAGCGATGAGTTCATGACGCTCAAGGTCGAAGGCATCGACTATTGTGCCGAAGTGCTGGTGGCGGCATTGATGGAGGATCGCGAGCGGCATATCTTCGGTCGTCGGACCTTGCCGGAAATGGACCTGGCCTCGCTGTCCTGCGCCATCCAGAACCTGTGGCTGGCCTCCCGCGCCGAAGGGCTGGGGATGGGCTGGGTGTCATTGTTCGAACCTCAGGCCCTGGCCGACCTGCTGGGCTTGCCCGCCGGGGCCAAGCCGCTGGCGATCCTTTGCCTGGGCCCGGTGGAGGGGTTTTACCCGGCGCCGATGCTCGCCCTGGAAGGTTGGGCGCAACCGCGTCCGCTCAATGAATTGCTGTATGAAAACCGTTGGGGAGTGAGTCCATGAGCGTGGCGTTGCTCAGTGCCGCCGCGGTGGCGCTGGATGCGCTGTTGGGCGAGCCCAGGCGCTGGCATCCGTTGGTGGCGTTCGGTGGCTTTGCCGATCGCATCGAACAACGTTTCAACTCAGGCGGACGTGGCTGGCGCAGCCACGGGGTGACGGCTTGGGTGATCGCCGTGGTGCCGTTGACCTTGCTCGCCACGGCGCTGTCTTGGGCGCCGATGGTGGGCTGGTTGGTGGAGATCCTGGCGTTGTACTGTGCCCTCGGCCTGCGCAGCCTCGGCGAGCATGTCGAGCCGGTGGCGCGGGCATTGCGCAGCGGTGATCTGGAGCAGGCGCGCCAGCGCGTCGGCTACCTGGTCAGTCGCGAGACTGCTGAACTGGATGAAACCGCCGTGGCCCGCGCCGCCACCGAGTCGGTGCTGGAGAACGGCAGCGACGCGGTGTTCGCCGCGCTGTTCTGGTTCGCCGTGGCTGGCGCGCCAGGTGTGGTGCTGTACCGCCTGAGCAATACCCTCGACGCCATGTGGGGTTATCGCAACGAACGCTTCGAGCGCTTCGGCTGGGCGGCGGCCAAGATCGACGATGTGCTCAACTACATTCCGGCGCGCCTGGTGGCGTTGACCTACGCGCTGCTCGGCAAAACCCGCCTGGCACTCAAGTGCTGGCGCACCCAGGGCCCGACCTGGGACAGCCCCAACGCCGGGCCGGTGATGGCCGCCGGGGCCGGAGCGCTGGGTGTCGAGCTGGGCGGGGCGGCGGTTTACCACGGCGAACTGCACCAACGTCCGCCCTTGGGCGAAGGCGTGCCGGCGAGTGCCGACTCCATTGATCGCGGCTGGCAATTGGTCCAGCGCGGGGTATGGTTGTGGTTGCTGATTCTCTGCCTGGGAGCTGAGTTCTATGCTTGAGCACGGCGGGCGCTTGCGCAACGCGGCCCGGCAATATGGCATTGCCGAAGCCGATTGGCTCGACTTGTCCAGCGGCCTCGCGCCTTGGCCGTTCGACGTTCCGGCGATTCCCCTGCGGGCTTGGGCGCGCCTGCCGGAAACCGATGATGGCTTGGAGCAGGCCGCCTGCGATTACTACGGTGCGTTGAATGTGCTGCCGGTGGCGGGCTCGCAGATGGCCATCCAGCTGTTGCCGCGCCTGCGTCGCAGCGGCAAGGTCGGCGTCTTGTCGCCGTGTTACGCCGAGCACGCCGAAGCCTGGCGCCGCAGTGGCTATATCGTGCGCGAAGTGCTGGAAGCGGAGGTGGATTTCTTCCTCGACAGCCTCGACGTGCTGGTGGTGGTCAACCCGAACAACCCCACGGGCCTGAGCCTGGCGCCCGAGCGTTTGCTGGATTGGCATGCCCGCCTGGCCCAGCGCGGTGGCTGGTTGGTGGTGGATGAAGCGTTCATGGACGTCACACCGGCGCTGAGCCTGGCGGCGTACACCCATCTGGTCGGGCTGATCGTCCTGCGTTCGTTCGGCAAGTTCTTTGGCTTGGCCGGGGTTCGCCTGGGCTTTGTATTGGCCGAACGGCGCTTGCTCAAGTTGCTCGCCGAACAAGTCGGGCCGTGGGCCGTCAGCGGGCCGACCCGGGTGCTGGGCCAGGCGTGCCTGCTGGACAGCGCTGCCCACGCAGACCAGCGCCAGCGCTGCGAAACCACCAGCCATCGTCTGGCTCTGTTGCTCGAACGCCACGGCTTCAAGCCGCAGGGTGGCTGTGGATTGTTCCAATGGCTGGTCACCGAACACGCTCAGGGGCTTCACGATTTCATGGCCCATCGCGGCATTCTCCTGCGTCTGTTCGTGAACACCAGCAGCCTGCGTTTCGGGCTGCCGGCCGACGACAGCGAGTTCCTGCGCCTCGAACAAGCCTTCGAGGCCTACGCCAAGGACACCCCATGACCACAGTGATGGTGCAGGGCACCACCTCCGATGCCGGCAAAAGTACCCTGGTCACGGCCTTGTGCCGCTGGGTCAAGCGCCAGGGTGTGGGCGTGGTGCCGTTCAAGCCGCAGAACATGGCCCTCAACAGCGCCGTGACCGCTGACGGCGGCGAAATCGGTCGGGCCCAGGCGGTGCAGGCCCAGGCCGCCGGTCTCGAACCGCACACCGACATGAACCCGGTGCTGCTCAAGCCCAACAGCGACACCGGCGCCCAGGTGATCATCCACGGTCGCGCTGTCACCACCATGAACGCCGTGGCTTATCACGATTACAAAGCCATCGCGATGCAAGCGGTGCTGGCTTCCCACGCGCGCTTGAGCGCGGCCTATCCGGTGGTGATGGTGGAGGGCGCCGGCTCGCCGGCGGAGATCAACCTGCGCGCCGGTGACATCGCCAACATGGGCTTTGCCGAGGCGGTGGACTGCCCGGTGTTGCTGATCGCCGATATCAATCGCGGCGGGGTGTTCGCCCATCTGGTCGGCACGCTGGAGTTGCTTTCCCCCAGCGAGCAGGCGCGGGTAAAGGGCTTCATCATCAACCGTTTTCGTGGCGACATCGCCTTGCTGCAACCGGGCCTGGACTGGCTGGAAGCGCGCACTGGCAAACCGGTGATCGGCGTGTTGCCGTACGTCATGGATCTGCACCTGGAAGCCGAGGATGGCCTTGATCAGCGTCAGATCGACAAGGCCGAGCAAGTGCTGAAAGTGGTGGTGCCGGTCTTGCCGCGCATCAGCAACCACACCGATTTCGATCCGTTGCGCCTGCACCCACAGGTCGACCTGCAATTCGTCGGCCCCGGCCAGCCCATCCCGCCGGCCGACCTGATCATCCTGCCCGGCTCGAAAAGCGTGCGCAGCGACCTGGCCTACCTGCGCGCCAACGGCTGGGCAACGGCGATCGATCGTCACCTGCGTTACGGCGGAAAAGTGCTAGGAATCTGCGGCGGTTTGCAGATGCTTGGCCAGCAGGTCCACGACCCGCTGGGGCTGGAAGGCGCGGCGGGCTCCAGTGCCGGTCTGGGCCTGCTGGACTTCGAAACGACCCTGGAACACGAGAAGCAACTGCGCAATGTGCACGGGCGACTGGCCTTGGAAGCGGCCGAAGTCAGCGGCTATGAGATCCACGCGGGCGTGACCACTGGCCCGGCCCTGGAACAGGCTGCGGTGCATCTGGAGGATGGGCGTTGCGACGGTGCCCAGAGCCTCGATGGGCAAATTTTCGCCACCTACCTGCACGGGCTGTTCGAGTCCCCCCAGGCCAGCAGCGCGTTGTTGCGTTGGGCGGGGTTGCCGGATGTGCAAACGGTGGATTACCACGGCTTGCGCGAGCGGGACATCGAGCGGTTGGCGGATCTGGTGGAGCGGCATCTGGATATTGGATTGTTGCGTGAGCTTTGTGGGATTTAGGGGGGCTGGGCTGGCCTCATCGCGAGCAAGCTCGCTCCCACAGGGGAATGCATTTCAAAATGTGGGAGCGAGCTTGCTCGCGATGGCGCCAGTCGCCACACCGCCAAATAAAGGTAATGACCCATGCTCCAACTGATCCTCGGCGGCGCCCGCTCCGGCAAGAGTCGCCTGGCTGAAAAACTCGCGGCGGACACCGGCTTGCCAGTGACCTACATCGCCACCAGCCAACCCCTGGACGGTGAGATGAACGATCGTGTCGCCCAGCACCGCGCCCGGCGGCCGGCCGAATGGGCGCTGGTGGAGGAGCCCTTGGCCCTGGCCCGGGTGCTGCGGGAAAACGCTGCCTCCGGGCAATGCCTGCTGGTGGATTGCCTGACCCTGTGGCTGACCAACCTGCTGATGCTCGACGCTCCTGAGCAACTGAACGCCGAGCGCGAAGCGCTGCTGGACAGCCTGGCCGCGCTGCCCGGGCAGATCATTTTTGTCAGCAACGAGACCGGCATGGGTGTCGTGCCGCTGGGTGAGTTGACTCGCCGTTATGTCGATGAAGCCGGTTGGCTGCATCAAGCCTTGGCCGAACGTTGTCAGCGCGTCGTGCTGACCGTCGCGGGCCTGCCCCTGACTCTCAAAGGTACTGCGTTATGAATCATCGCTGGTGGCTGGACCCGTGCAAACCCGTCGATAACCAAGCATTGGAACTGGCCGCGGCCCGTCAGCAACAACTGACCAAACCGGCCGGTTCCCTGGGGCGGCTGGAGTCGGTGGCGGTGCAACTGGCGGGTCTGCAAGGGCAGCTCAAACCGGGCCTGGACCGGTTGTGGATCGCGATTTTCGCCGGTGACCATGGCGTGGTCGCAGAAGGCGTATCGGCTTATCCCCAAGAGGTCACCGGGCAAATGCTGCTCAATTTCGTCAGCGGCGGCGCAGCCATCAGCGTCCTGGCGCGACAACTGGGCGCCTCCCTGGAAGTGGTCGACCTGGGCACCGTCACGCCTGCGCTGGACCTGCCCGGTGTGCGGCACCTGAATCTCGGGCCGGGCACGGCGAATTTCGCCCAGGGCCCGGCAATGACGATGAGACAGGGCGAGCAAGCCTTGCACGCCGGGTGCGACAGTGTGCTGCGTGCCGTCGCGGCCGGGACGCAATTGTTCATCGGCGGCGAGATGGGCATCGGCAACACCACCGCCGCCAGCGCCCTGGCCTGCGCCTTGCTCGACTGCCCGGTGGCGCATCTGGTCGGGCCGGGCACGGGGTTGGACGCCGTGGGTGTCAGCCGCAAGGCCCAAGTGATCGAACGGGCCCTGGCGTTGCACGCTGCCCAGGGTAACGACCCGTTGCAGACCCTGTTCAACCTCGGCGGTTTTGAAATCGCCGCGTTGGTCGGCGCATACCTGGCCTGTGCCCAGCAGGGCGTCGCCGTGCTGGTGGATGGCTTCATCTGCAGCGTCGCGGCCCTGGTGGCGGTGCGCCTCAATCCGGCGTGCCGGCCGTGGTTGCTGTTCGCTCATCGCGGCGCCGAACCGGGCCATCGTCATGTGCTGGAAACCCTCGGCGCCGAACCGCTGCTGGATCTCGGCCTGCGCCTGGGCGAGGGCAGTGGCGCGGCGTTGGCGGTGCCGCTGTTGCGTCTGGCCTGCGACCTGCACGGGCAGATGGCGACGTTTGCCGAAGCGGCCGTGGCGGACCGCCCAGCATGACCTTGCGCCTGGACCTGCTGCGTCACGGCGAAACCGAACTGGGCGGCGGCTTGCGCGGCAGCCTCGACGATGCCCTGACCGCCAAGGGCTGGGAACAAATGCACACGGCGGTGGCGCAGGGCGGCCCCTGGGATCGACTGGTCAGTTCGCCCTTGCAGCGCTGCGCCCATTTCGCCGAGCAACTCGGTGCCCGGCTCGAACTGCCGGTGCACTTGGACAAAGACCTGCAAGAGCTGCATTTTGGCGCCTGGGAAGGCCGTAGCGCGGCGGCGCTGATGACGACCGACGCCGAAGCCCTGGGCCGGTTCTGGGCCGATCCCTACGGCTTCACTCCGCCCGATGGCGAACCGGTGCTGGCGTTTTCCAGCCGGGTCCTGGCGGCGGTCGAGCGTTTGCAGGCGTCCTACGCGGGGCAGCGCGTCTTACTGGTCAGCCACGGCGGCGTGATGCGCTTGCTACTGGCCCGGGCTCGTGGTCTGCCGCGTGAACAGTTGCTCAATGTCGAAGTCGGCCATGGCGCGTTGTTTTCCCTGCGCGTGTCGTCCGGCGCGCGGCTGGAAGAGGCGGTTTGACCATGTTGCCGTTCTGGATCGCCCTGCAATTTCTCAGCAACCTGCCGGTTCGCCTGCCCGGCATACCCGAGCCCGGGCAACTGGGTCGTTCGCTGTTGTTCTACCCGTTGGTGGGCCTGTTGTTCGGCGGCTTGCTATGGCTGCTCAATGAGTGGCTGACAGGCGCGCCACTGCTGCTGCACGCCGCGCTGTTGCTGACGGCGTGGGTGTTGCTCAGCGGTGGCCTGCACCTCGATGGCCTGGCCGACAGCGCCGACGCCTGGCTCGGCGGTTTTGGCGACCGCGAGCGCACGTTGCTGATCATGAAGGATCCGCGCAGCGGGCCGATTGCGGTCATCACGTTGGTGCTGGTGCTGTTGCTCAAATTCGCTGCGTTGCTGGCGTTGATCGAGCAAGGGCAGGGCTTGATGTTGATCATCGTGCCGGTGCTGGGGCGGGCCGCTTTGCTTGGCCTGTTCCTGAGCACGCCTTACGTGCGGGCGGGTGGGTTGGGCCAGGCCCTTGCCGACCATGTGCCTCGGCGTGCCGGGTGGTGGGTGTTGCTCGTGTGTGCGCTGGGGTGTGTGCTGGTTGCGGGATGGGCCGGCGTCCTTACCCTGCTGCTCGCCTGCACGGTGTTCATCGGTTTGCGCCACATGATGCTGCGCAGATTGGGGGGCTGTACCGGGGATACGGCGGGGGCGTTGTTGGAGTTGTTGGAGATGGTGGTGTTGGTAGGGGGGGTGTTGAGCTGAGTTTGCCTCCGAAGATCAATAGGGTTAGGTACGGACTGGATTGGGTGTAGTTGAGCTACTGGATGTATTCGCAGACGGGGAGTTTTTTATGCTAGGTCTTTCCTTAAACTCCTGCACAGGTTTTAAAGCATTCTGATTGTCAGGCAGCATTGCAGCACCGTTTCCTTTCGGTGCTGGCTGGATTGGCTTGATTACCGCTGAAGTGCTACTGGCACCACCACCGCCGATTGGCTTCAGTGGCGGTGGAGTAGGCGCAGCTGAAGCTGTAGCCGTAACCGTAGCGGGGACGGCACTTCGCGGCATAGGGAAGACACGCCCATTCATCGATCTTGCTTGCGGTATGATCTGTTGGATAAGCGCTACTTTTTTATTTGGAAGAACTGCCATCGTTGAGTTTTTCGGAGCCACGGTACCGGAAAAAATCAAATGGGCTGATGACCTGTTCTTAGCCACACCGCTAGCTTTTGCGCGCATCGACTTGACTCCGTTGTAGGATGATTTGGCAATAAGCGGGAGCGACACTGCTATCGCCGCATACCCCAGATACAGCCCCCATTTACCGGCCTGCTCATTCGTGTCCGCTACCGCCACCGCGCTGGCGATCGTCGAGCCAGCCGAGAGCGCGGTACCCGCGGCGATCAATGCAAAGGTGGCGCCCGATGACGGAATTAATGCAATAACCCCAACGACCACAAAGAATGCGCCCACCGCCACGGAAATCCAGCCTTCCACGCCACCACCGCCGCCCGACGGTAGGGGGGTATCCTCGTCCGGCCGTCGCAACCTGCCACTCCAGCCGATCGCCTCGTGCCCGGTGGGGTCACGCAGGGCTATCGGGTTACCCAGGCAATAGGTGTAAGGATTCACCCCACCGCTGCCAAACGGGCTGAGGGAGTCCGGAGTGTGGAAGCGCATCAGGCCCGGGTTGTAGGCCCTGTAACCCAGGCCGAGCATGTACCAGCCATTGGCTTGCTCACGGATTTCACCGTTGAAGGCCAGCAGGCTTCTCAGAGGCTCGTCACTGTGGCGTTCCCCGTACGCGTTGTAGACGGCAGTGCGCAGGTCGCGTTGCCGGCTTTCACCGATGACGCTGTGGTTCGGGTCGGTGAGTAACAGCAACGTCTGTGAGTCGTCCGAGGCTTGTTGCCCCAGTGGCCCGTCAGTGTGATGGAGGAGGTGGGTCTGTTGACCGTCCTGGTCGATACTGCTCAGTTTCTCGTCCTGATAAAAACGCAGGACTTCACTTTCATTACCTTGTTTCGATGTGAGCAAATGATCATGGCTGTCATAGCGGTACTGACTCACGGTCTCGCCCACAGGGCTTTCGACGCCTACCAAGCGGCTCTGGCTGTCATAAATCAAGCGTTGACCGCGCTCGTCGTTGAGTTGGCAGCCGTTGAGATCGTAGGCGAATGTCGGATTCTGTGTGGCTCTTTCCGGTGTGTACTCAATGCTCTGGAGCTGGCAAGGGTTATCGTCTGCGTAGGCGAATATGGCCCGTTCGGTTGTAGCATCGGCGAATGTCGTCAAGACGAGCTTGATATTGTCCAAGGCATCGAACGCGAATATTTGCCTGGTGATCTCCCTCCCTTCGTTGTCCCTGGGTAACGTGCTGCCCTCGCACTCGTGTTTGACCAGTCGCCCACGGGGGTCATAGCCAAACGTCTCCTTGAGCAGGCTCACCCCGTTGTGCTGCAGGTGTCGGCTTTGCAACAAGCTGTCGACCTGCCAGGTTTGCGTCTGGGTGTAGGGTGGCAACTGATTCAAGGTCAGCGTGCGCAGTACTTCGCGACCTTGATCGTCATACTGCAATTGCGCCACCAGCGTGCTGTCCGCCGCCAGGTCCGTCGTAGTGGTGCAAAAGAGCTGGCCCAAGCCGTCATATTCGAACGCGGCGTGGAGTTGGCCCTGATTGATGCTACTCACTCGCCCGGCCTCGTCGTAACCATAGACGGTGTCCAGCCCGGCGCTATGCTCTTGTTTCAATTCGGTGCGCTTGAGCGGACGGCCTTGCATGGAGCTCGCATGCAGGGTCTCCCAGGCAATGTTTCGACTGTCGACCCAACGCTCGACGCGCAATTGATTGGCGGTGTTGTATTCGTATTCTCTGCGTCCCTGTTCGTTACATGCCTGGGTCAGGCGCGAGCTGATCGAGTGGTAGGCAAAATCCGCGTTTTCATCTGGAGCGCTACTGCTGATGGGCTGGTCGGTGAGTGCCAGGTTGTATACGTACTCAATGGTATCGTTAGCCGGCGTGATCCTCGTCTTCACTTGCAACTGGCCGGCCTCGTAGGTGTAGCGCTCTGTGTGCGTGCCAACGGTGGTCCGGGTCAGGCGTCCCAAGCCATCGAACGCCTGAGTGCCTACGCTCGTTTCGTCTACGCCGCCACCGCTGACGCACAGGTCCACCGGCAATTCCAAGGTGCTGTGCGCTGCATACGTGCGCTTGACGATGCTGTCGTCGGGCAGCGTGCTGCTGATCAGGCGCGACCAGGGGTCATAGACGAATTCAGTGGTGTATTTCGCGGCATCCGTGTGCTGGGTACAACGGCCCAGGCCGTCGTAGAGGTAGGTTTCGGTCGCGATTTCCTCTTCGGCTGCATCCACGGTCCGCACCTGCGAGGGCTTGCCGAACAGGTTGAGCCAGGTCTCGCTCAGGCCGCTTATCATGGGGGATGGCCCGGGGCTCTGGATCCAGTTGCGCTGGATCGGTCCCTGGGACTCCGGTGTCCCGATCGGGTCCAGGCTTTGATGGATCTCGACCCCGTCTGGACCGACCACGTAGCTTTGCTGCGCCCAGTCGTCATAGTGGAACGTGCTCTTGAGCGCCCTCGATTCTCCGTCCAGCCAGTCATACTCGGTTTCTTCAGCCAACTCTCCCCAGGCGTTATAAATGGCCGCATAGGTTTGGCGAGTCCTGCTCGAGTCGGCGCTGTCGAAATGCTCGCTCTCCTGGAAAACCAAACGGCCCAATCCATCGAGCACGCTGCGTGTCTTGATTCTCCTGGCGTTGAGGGTCAAATGCTCCGCCTGTTGTCCCCGAGTGGCGCTGAGGGTGTATTCATAATTGCGAATGGCCGTGAAGGCGGTATTTGGGGCGACGACTTCCCTCGTCACGCGATTCAGGACGTCATAGTAATAATGGGTTTCCACGCCGTCTTCGTGACTTGACAGTTCTTGCGAGGTGAGTCGTGAATGCTGTCGGATGATGGTTTTGCTGGCGTCATCGAGCGTTGTGCTCAGCGTTTCCGTGGTTTGCTGCACGGGCACTCCGAATTGAAGGCTGTCGAATTTACTGTAGTCGTAATCGACCCGGGTGGAATGGCCATTCAAGGTCGTCGTCTGACGGGAAACGCGCCCATGCAGGAACGCATTGGTCGAATCGTCGATAGGCTCGAAGAGCGTTTGTTCCAGTTCGCTTTCGGTGGGCCCGAGCTGCACCAGCGTCTGGCTTTCGAGCGTGAGCCATTTCTTTAACGGCAGGTCTTGCGACGTGCTGTCGTCTACTTGCGACAGCGCTTTGTAACGGTAACGAGTACTCAGCGTCGGGGCCTGGCCATTGGCTGGCGGAGCCGGGGTGACGGTTTGCTCCTTGAGGTTGCGTACGAAACCCTCGGGGTCGGCCGGACAGCCGTCCTCACCCGCGGCGCAATACCAGATGTTGGTTTCAATAACGCCGTCTGCCCGGACCTGCACCCGCAGGTTGCCAAAGTTGTCATAAGTACTGCTGACGGTTTCAGTGCGCCTGCGGTTGGGATTATTGAGCAACGACCAAGTGGTCCTCACTGTCTTGGGCAGTTGGCAGTAGTTGGGTTGTTGGTCGAACTCGACACCCGGGGTCAGGTAGTACGTGGTTTCGACCGTCTCGACATTATTGTTTTGAGTGGTCGTTTCGCTTGTCAGCAAATGGAACTGGTTGAACTTGCGCTCGATTTTTCGAACTGGGTAAGGCTCCGGTTCCGAGTCATCCTGAATCCAGAGCGTTTCGATGCACACGTATTCGTAGACGCCAATGTATTTATAGAGATTGTCCAGGCCGTTGTCTTCCCAAGACAAGAGCAGGCCGCCGCCCAGGAAGTTTTTCTCGCTTTCCCCGGGGTCTTCGCTTTTGTAGGTATAGCGAACATCAATCGGCGGCTGGCCGAATCCCGGCTCGGTCAGGTGCCGGGTCACCCGAGGCAACGGCGTGTGTCCGCTGTCATCCGGGAATTGATGGCCGTCGTCTTGATAGAATATTTCCTCCCTCCCCCCCGTTGGGGTCTCTACCCGCGTGATGCAGAGATGATCGCGGACAAGGTCGTAGCCAAAACGCCAGGATGCTTCGTTCTCGGTCGGCAGGGTGATGCGGCTGACGTATTTGTCAGAGCCTTCCAGAGCCATGGCAAAGCGTGCCAACGGGCCACCGTCCGGTCCGGCGGATGGCTGGAGCAGCACTTCGAGGGACGTACTCTGGCGGTCGACCGTCAGCAGGGTCTGGTCGGCGTCATCCTTGACCCATGCCAGTACCTGATAAGTACCACTGAATGGGGTATAGCCGAGCGTGACCGAGTGTCCCGTGGCCGCACGAATCTCAACGGGCAGGGCTACCTCGCCCTGTGAACTGCCCAGTACTTCCAATATCTCCACCAGGCCGGACTTATGCACGACCCGGTAATGCTTGTCGTCCTCCTGGTAGAAGTGAAAACTGTCGAGTTTTTTTTCCTTCATCACCAACTGGCCGCTGACGGTGTCGCTGCCGGTGACCTTGAAAGTTTCACCCGTGCTCAGGGCCAG
>NZ_FPJC01000040.1:0-29704 GCF_900119265.1 Pseudomonas sp. NFACC04-2 | reverse complement strand
TGTTTATCCGGCCATGTAGGACTCCCGAGCGAGGCTACATCGCCTTGCGCCGTTACCTACAACTGCGCCAGAATCCGCCGGCTTGTGCGCCTGGCTCGTGGCTTTTACTGTTTCCGGGTCGCTGATTTCAGCGATCGGGTTTGGTAGCCCGCGAGTCAACTAGGCGCAAGCGCCACCTCCTACAGACGCTCTCTCGGTGTCTGTTTCATGGTGGCCGTGCGCAGGGCGTCTTCGGGCGCGCCGGGTTCCTAGTGCTCCGGTCTACCAACCCGCGTACGGCCGCCACCCAATCGTTTGGTAGCGATGGTGTCGGCTCCTGAAAATGAATACTAGGAGTTACGCCATGTTCAAGATCACCCCCAATCCCCCCGCAGACGATTCCAAAAAACGCGACGAAGCCGCCGACCGCGCCCTCGCCTTTTACCTCGACCCCAAACCCGAAAAAACCAATCCACCACCGGGCCAGTTGTTCGCTGTTGCAGAAGGCGCGGACATGGAATGCCTGCTGGCCAACCTCAGCGAAACCCTCGCTTCGGTCAACGTCATGGCAAGCGAGCAGGCCTTTGAATTGGAAGGCTCGCGGCGCCATTTTGCGCTGGGCATCCAGCAAATGATCGAGTTGGCAGAACTGTTGGCAAACCGCGCCCTGGACATCGCCGCACCGCGCTAAACGCACTCAAGCCAAGTGATACCTGTGGCGAGGGAGCAAGCTCCCTCGCCACAACGGCGTTCACTTCAGCTTTTTGGGATGGCGGGATTTACACCGGCTTGCTCTTGAGATTGCGCGCATACCACGGCCGTTGCGGCACGCGGCGGAACAGTTCGGAGAGCTTTTTGTCATCGCTGCCGAAGGTGATGCGCAAGGCCAGTTTCATGGTTTCCGGATCCATCTCCACCGAGCGCCCGACCTGCAGCCCCGGCGTGGTGCTGCAACCGTGGGTGTCCGGGCCCAGCCAGGGGTCGGCGATTTCGACCCAGCGGCCCGGGGCGAACCAGGGCACACCGTTGACCTCAAGCCGACTCACTTCCCCCGGATGGAAACGCTCGTGGGCGCGGAACCAGTCTTCGAGGCGGTCGTCGATCCAGCCGTGGAAGGCCCAGAACACCGGGCTCACGTGGGAAGAAAACGGATCGCCGAGAAAGTCATTCTCCGGGGCGTACCAGCGCTGGGCGAAATCCGCCGGGTCGCGGGCGAACGGCACCGGGTGGCCGTTGGACGGGTCGCGCGGCACCGAAGCCCAGCGCATGTGCAGCCAGTCGTGCAGGCCCAGTTCCACTTCCGAACCAAACTGGCCCAGGGTCAGTTTCGACAGGTAGCGCGGGTCGCGGTAGCGCGATTCCCAGACCTGGAAATTGCTGTGGTAGGTCTCGGCGGTCTTGATGTCGCTGACCCACTGGGCGTACTGCTCGTCGCCATCGGCCAACCAGGTCGGCGGCAAGGACGTGCCATCGTGGTTATCGAGGTAGCGGGCGAACCCAAGGCGATCGCGTTCCAGCTCCGGTTGCGGCAAGGGAAAGCGCGGCCACGACGCCAGCGGCTGGAACGATCGGGCGGTGCCGAGCATGTGCCGGTGCATGAAAAAGAAGTCCACGCCCGAGCCATTGCGATCCTTGCGCGGCCCGCGGGCATCACGCTCCTGGCCCCGTGGGCCGGGTTGCCAGCCGATGCCGCGCAGGGCATTGCGCTTGTCTTCGTCCAGGGTGTGCCATTTGTCCCGCGAGGCGTGCCAGAGCTGGTGGAACAGCCGATGCTCGGGCGATACCAGCCAGGCCAGCAGCGCCGGACTCAGCGGCGTGCGCTCCCGCGCCTCGGGGAAGCGCTGCTTGACGGCGATGAAATGATTGTCCTGTTCAGGCAACGCCAAGGGACGGTCCAAGCGCAACACCCGGCCGCTGAGGGTGGCGCTGCCGGCATTGCCGAAACCGGCCCAGACTTCGTCCAGGGTCATGATGAATTCATAGTCCGGCGCGTCGTGCCGAGCGCCCATCAGCCGCCAGCTCAGTTGCTTCGGATCGGTTCCGGCCAGGTCGCCCAACACCCGATAACGGGGCTCATCGGCACCGCGTAAACGTTCGGCGCTGTCGAGGTAACCCACCAGGCCACGGCCCCTCTGGCCGATATCGAGGAAGATCTGCAGATCGTTCTGCGGCAAGCCTTCGAGACCGGCGTCGCGGCCGGTGAAACGGATCGTCCAGATGCCCCGCAACGTATCGGCCCGGCGCTGGCCCGCCACGTCCACCACGTCGAACGAGGCCTCGCCGGGGGTAATGGTCGGGTCCGGCCGGGTCAGTTCGCGATGCCCGTAATACACCGCAGGCACGGCGGCACCGGTCAGCGCCAGGCCTGCCATGAACCATCGTCGAGAAATCGTCATTGCCTTACCTGTGTCCAGCCCTGGAGCGGGCTTTATCCAAGCTAGAACGAGGGGTGGGCTGACAAATTTATAGGGAGGCCTGATCGCGAGCAGGCTCGCTCCCACAATGGATTTGAGTACGTTCCCAAAAGTCAGGTTGGTTTCAAGGCCGCCTTCGCGAGCAAGCTCGCTCCCACAGGTGAGCGCATTCCAAATTGTGGGAGCGAGCTTGCTCGCGATGGCGGCCCCGAGAGCGCCTAAATTTCCCGCCCGATCACTCGTTCTTCCCAGATAGCAAAGGCCCCGCGCCTGTCCTTCCAAGGCGAACCTGACTGAGATCGGCAATGACAACACCTCGTTCGAAAAAGGCTCTTTTCATCGGCCTGCCATTGGCCCTGGCGCTGGCCGTCGGTGGCGGTCTGGCAGCCTGGGACCATTGGTGGCGGGACAACCCCGGCTACCCGGTCAAAGTGATGAAAGAGGCCAGGGAACTGCACGAACGCCTGCTGTCCTTCGACAGCCACATCACCGTGCCGCTGGATTTCGGCACCGCCGGCAATGAAGCCGACAAGGACGGCAGCGGCCAGTTCGACCTGGTCAAAGCCAACCGCGGCCATCTGTCCGGCGCGGCCCTGACGGTGTTCGGCTGGCCGGAGTTGTGGAACGGGCCCAACGCGCCGCATAAGCCCACCGCCGGTTTTGTCGAGGAAGCGCGCAACCAGCAGGAAGTGCGCTACAAGATCATCACCGGCCTGGTCCGGGACTTTCCCAACCAGGTCGCCATCGCCTATACCCCGGATGATTTCCGCCGCCTGCACGGCGAAGGCAAATTCGCGATTTTCATCAGCATGCTCAACGCCTACCCCCTGGGCCATGACCTGAGCCTGCTGGACCTGTGGACGGCGCGGGGCATGCGCATGTTCGGCTTCAGCTACATCGGCAACAACGACTGGGCCGACTCCTCCCGCCCACTGCCGTTCTTCAACGATTCGCCCGATGCCCTGGGCGGTCTGTCGGACATCGGCAAGCAAGCGGTGACACGCCTGAACGACCTGGGCGTGATCATCGACGTGTCGCAGATGTCGACCCTGGCCCTGGAGCAAGTCGCGCAACTGAGTCGCACGCCGCTGGTGGCCTCTCATTCGGCACCTCGGGCGATGGTGGACATACCGCGCAACCTCAGCGACAAGGAAATGCAACTGATCAAGGCCAGCGGCGGCGTGGTGCAGATCGTCGGTTTCTCCCAGTACCTGCGCCCGCTGACGCAAAAGACCCAGGACAGACTCAACGCCCTACGCGAACGCTTCGACCTGCCGCCGCTGCCCAACCTGGCGATGGCGCTGATGCCCGGCGACCCGATCATCGCCGCCTGGCCGGAACAGAAGTTCGGCGAATACGCCGGCCAGCTCTACGGCATCCTCGAAGAAGAACCCAAGGCCAGCCTCAAGGACCTGGGGGACGCCATCGACTACACCGTGCGCAAGATCGGCATCGACCACGTCGGCATCAGCTCGGACTTCAACGAAGGCGGCGGAGTGAAAGGCTGGGAGAACGTCGGCGACATCCGCAACGTCACCGCCGAACTGCTGACCCGCGGCTACTCCGAAGCCGACATCGCCAAACTGTGGGGCGGCAATTTCCTGCGGGTCTGGGATCAGGTGCAGAAAGCCGCCCACCCCGCCATCGCCTCGACCCAGAAGGCGGCCCAGCCATGAATGAGCGTCGCACCTTCCTGAAGCAGGCCGGGATCCTCGCCGCCGGCCTGCCCCTGGCCGCCAGCCTGCCCGCCACGGCCAGCGCCGATCCGCTGCCACCGCTGCCCAAGGATAAATGGGCGCAATTGCGCTCGCTGTTCAACCAGGACCCGGACTACCTGCACTTCTCCAATTTCCTCGTCACCACCCACCCGCGCCCGGTGCGCGAGGCCATCGACCGGCACCGCGCCGCCCTGGATAAAAACCCGGGGCTGTTGATGGACTGGGACTTGGGCGTCACCGAAGAGCGTGAGGAAAACGTCCGCACCTGGGCCGGCCGCTACCTGCAAGCGAATCCTGCGCAAATCGCCCTCACCGGCAGCACCACCGAAGGCCTGTCGATCATCTACGGCGGCGTCCACGTGGCGGCCGACCAGGAAATCCTCACCACCGCCCACGAACACTACGCCACCCACACCATTCTCGACCTGCGCACCCAACGCAGCGGCACCCTGGTGCGCAAGATCAAGCTGTTCGACAACGCCCACGACGCCAGCCATGAACAGATCCTCACGGCCATCGACCGCAACATCCGCCCCGAAACCCGGGTACTGGGCATGACCTGGGTGCATTCGGGCAGCGGCGTGAAGCTGCCGATCGACAAGATCGGCGCCCTGGTGGACAAGCACAACCAAGGCCGCAGCGATGAACAACGGATCATTTACGTGGTGGACGGCGTGCACGGTTTCGGCGTCGAAGACCTGAGCTTCCCCGCCATGAATTGCGACTTTTTCATTGCCGGCACCCATAAGTGGATGTTCGGCCCACGGGGCACCGGCTTGGTGTGCAGCCGCAGCGAAGAACTCAAGTACGTCACGCCGATCATTCCGACCTTTTCCGAAGCCACGACGTTTTCCACCGTCATGACCCCGGGGGGCTATCACGCCTTCGAGCATCGCTGGGCCGCCGACGAAGCGTTCAAGCTGCACCTGCAACTGGGCAAGGCCGAGGTGCAGGCGCGGATCCACGCCCTCAACAGCTATCTGAAAAAACAGCTGGTGGCACAGCCGCAGATCGAGCTGATCACCCCCATGAGCCCGGCGCTGTCCGCCGGCTTCACCTTCTTCCGGGTCAAGGGCCGCGACAGCGACGAGGTCGCCGCTTACCTGATGAAGAACCGTGTGATCGCCGACGCCGTGCACCGTGATGCGGGACCGGTGGTCCGCACCGCGCCGGGGTTGCTCAACACCGAAGCCGAGATCGATCGCTTCATGGGGTTGCTGGGCAAAACGCTCTGAGCCAAACCTTTTTGACCTTATCGAGAGAGATGGATGAACAGTTTTTCGCTGAAGCTACTCCCGGCACTGGCCTTCGCCGCCCTGCTGCCCTCCGGCGCCCAGGCGTCGCAACCGGGCCAGGTCTTTCGCGACTGCAAGGATTGCCCGGAAATGGTCGTGCTGCCCACCGGCACCTTCCAGATGGGCACTCCGGACGACGAAGTGGGACGCGAGCCCGACGAAGGCCCGCTGCACCCGGTGACGTTTGCCAAGCCCCTGGCGATCAGTCGCTTCCAGGTGCTCAAGGGCGAATGGTTCGCCTACCTGCGCGACACCGGCTACACCATGCCCGATGGCGATGAGCGTCCGGGTCGAGCGTGCAAGGCCGGCATCCCCGACTACCAGGGCAGCGACCCGCGCAAGCAATACACCGACCGGCACCCGGCGGTGTGCATGGACTTCGAAGAGGCCAATGCCTACGTGGCGTGGTTGTCGAAAAAAACCGGCAAACCCTACCGGCTGGTCAGCGAGTCCCTGCGCGAATACGCCGCACGCGGCGGCAGCACCGGGCCGTTCCCCTTCCCGTTCGATGAAGGCAAGGAATACAGCATCGCCCAGCACGCCAACACCTACGGCGCGGCCGACGGCTACAACTTCACCGCCCCGGCCGGCAGCTTCGCGCCCAACGCCTTCGGCGTGTACGACATGCACGGCAACATCTACGAATGGACCGCCGATTGCTACAACGAAAACTATGTGGGCGCCCCGAGCGACGGCAGCGCCTGGCTGACCGGCAAGTGCGAATTCAAACGCATCCGCGGCAACGACTGGGGCGAGGCGCCGGTGTTCTCCCGCTCTGGCAACCGCAACGCGTTGGTGCCGGGCAATCGGGGGGACTGGATCGGTTTTCGGGTGGCGCGGGATATGTAATCGACTGCCCGCCTGAAGACCCCGCTTTTTGTGGCGAGGGAGCTTGCTCCCGCTCGGTTGCGTAGCGACCGCAAAAGCTTGGGGCCGCTTCGCAGCCCAGCGGGAGCAAGCTCCCTCGCCACAACGGCGCTCCTCGGGCAATCAGGTGTTAAATCCCCTCCCCTACCAATCGTTCTACAGGTGGGCGCGCCCCAATCCAGCGTGCCGCCGTCCTCCAGCCCATGCGGTGAATGCCCCGCGATGGCCTTCGCCCTTTTCATCTAGCAGGGAAACCTCCATGAGCCAACCAAAACGCGGGGTGATCAATGAATTGTTCACCCTGCTCAAACCCTTCCGGCTGATTGTCATCGGCGCCATCCTGCTGGGCATGGTCGGTGGCCTGAGCGTGACCGTGCTGCTGGCGACCATCAACAAGGTGCTGCACGCCGAAGGCGGGCTGAGCCACACCGTGGTGGGCGTGTTCGCCGGGTTGTGCCTGCTGGCGCTGGTCAGCTCCATTTGCTCCGACATCGGCACCAACTACGTCGGCCAGAAGATCATCGCCAAACTTCGCAAGGAGCTGGGGGAAAAAGTCCTGTCGGCGCCCATCCAGCAGATCGAACGCTACCGCAGCCATCGCCTGATCCCGGTACTGACCCACGACGTCGACACCATCAGCGATTTCGCCTTCGCCTTCGCCCCCCTGGCCATTTCCCTGACCGTCACCCTCGGCTGCATGGGTTACCTGGCCATGCTGTCGTGGCCGATGTTCCTGATGATGGTCGTGGCGATTGTCATCGGCACCGTGGTCCAGTACATCGCCCGCGGTCGTGGGATCAAGGGCTTCATGGAGGCTCGCGATTCCGAGGACGAACTGCAGAAGCACTACAACGCCATCGCCGAAGGCGCCAAGGAACTGCGCATCCATCGCCCCCGTCGGCAACGCATGTTCGTCTCGGGCATCGAACACACCGCCGACAAGATCTGCGACACGCAGATCCGCTCGGTGAACATTTTCGTGATCGCCAAGACCTTCGGCTCGATGCTGTTCTTCGTGGTGATCGGCCTGGCCCTGGCCCTGCAATCGCTGTGGCCGAGCGCCGACAAGGCGGTGATGAGCGGTTTCGTGCTGGTGTTGCTGTACATGAAAGGCCCGCTGGAACACCTGATCGGCACCCTGCCGATCGTCAGCCGCGCCCAGATCGCCTTCCGCCGCATCGCCGAATTGTCGGAACAGTTTTCCTCCCCTGAACCGCACCTGTTACTCAACGACCAGGGCCAGCCGAAAACCCCGGTGCAGACCCTGGAGCTGAGCAATGTGGCCTACAGCTTCCCGGCGGTGGAAGGCGCCACGCCGTTCCGCCTGGGACCGGTGAACCTGAAGATCGACCAGGGCGACATCGTGTTCATCGTCGGTGAAAACGGTTGCGGCAAAACCACGCTGATCAAGCTGCTGCTGGGCCTGTACGCACCGCAGCAAGGAGAAATCCGCCTCAACGACCACGTCGTGACAGCCGTGACCCGCGACGATTATCGCCAGTTGTTCACGACGATTTTTGCCGATTACTACCTGTTCGACGACATCGTCCAGGGCGACACCCATATCCCGGACGACGCCAATAAATACCTGCAACGCCTGGAGATCGCCCACAAGGTCAGCGTGCGCGACGGCGCCTTCACCACCACCGACCTGTCCACCGGCCAGCGCAAGCGCCTGGCACTGGTCAATGCGTGGCTGGAAGAACGCCCGGTGCTGGTGTTCGACGAATGGGCCGCCGACCAGGACCCGACCTTCCGGCGGATTTTCTACACCGAGTTGCTGCCGGACCTCAAGCGCCTGGGCAAGACCATCATCGTGATTTCCCACGACGACCGTTACTTCGACGTGGCCGACCAATTGGTGCGCATGGAAGCCGGCCGGGTGATCACCGAACTGCAATCTGCGTAAATAATCACGATTCTCATTCTGGTTTTTTCTGGGTCGTGCGTCCTAATTAAGAATTGATGACAACTACACCCCTATTAAAACTAAAACCTGCAAGAGTGAAACACATGCCAGCAACTCCGGGGATTCCACGTTTTACCAAGGCACTGATCATGCGCCGCCTGCTGCAACCAGGCTTCAGCGCCAGCGCATTCAGCCTGGCCTTGGCCATGCCGTTCAGCGCACAGGTCCAGGCACAGGAAGTCGATCTCAACATTCCGGCGCAGTCGCTGGCGAGTGCCCTGCAGGCATTGAGCAATCAATCGAACATGCAAGTGCTCTACAGCGCCGATGATGTCCAGGGCCTGCGCAGCCAACCGGTCAGCGGCCGGTTGTCGCCGGCTCAAGCGTTGTCGCAGATGCTGGTGGGGACCGGCGTCATGTTCACCATCCAGGGCAACACGGTCAGCGTGCGCGCCAGGAAGGCCGGGGATTCGCTGGAACTGGGCGCCACGACCATCACCGGTAAATCCGCGGAATCCGCCTACGGCCCGGTGGACGGCTACGTCGCCACCCGCAGCGCCACCGGCACCAAGACCGACACGCCGATCCTGGAGATCCCGCAGACCATCAACGTGGTCACCGCCGAGCAGGTCGCCACCCAGGGCGCACGCAACCTGACCCAGGCCTTGCGCTACACGCCGGGCCTGAACACCGGCGGCTTCACCGACCGCAACGCCATCGCCGACGAAATCACCAGCCGGGGTTTCTCGCCCACGCCGCTGTACCTCGACGGTGCCTACCTGCCCTATGCCGGCAGCCTCGGCGGCGCGCCGCAAATCGACCCGTACACCCTGGAGCGCATCGAAGTGCTCAAGGGCCCCTCGTCGGTGCTGTACGGGCAGAACCAGCCCGGCGGCCTGATCAACATGGTCTCCAAGCGCCCGACCACGGAACAGCGCAGCCAGATCAAGCTGGGCGCGGGCAGCTACAACCGGGTCAACGGCGCGTTCGACACCAGCGGCCCGATCGACGACCAGAAAGAATTCAGCTACCGCGTCATTGGCGTGGCGAAAAAAGGCAACCAGCAGGTCGATCACACCCACAGCGAACGCATGCTGCTGGCACCGAGCCTGACCTGGGCGCCCAACGACGACACCTCGCTGACCGTGCTGGCGCAGATCCAGCGCGACGATGGCCTGGAGGACTACCAGGCGCTGCCGCGGATCGGTTCCCTGGAGCGCGGCCCCAACGGCCAGCGGATCGACCGTGACTTCTTCTCCGGCGACACGCGGTGGAACGACTACAAGCGTGATCAGTTCATCCTGGGCTACGACTTCAGCCACAACATCACCGATGACCTGAAATTCCGCTCCACTGCGCGTTATACCGATGTGCGCGACCAGTACCGGGGCTTCTACCTGCGCAGCTTCGTCACCACCGGTGGCGTCACTGACCAGACCCAGGCCAACC
Source organism: Pseudomonas sp. NFACC04-2 (assembly GCF_900119265.1). Taxonomy (NCBI): domain Bacteria; kingdom Pseudomonadati; phylum Pseudomonadota; class Gammaproteobacteria; order Pseudomonadales; family Pseudomonadaceae; genus Pseudomonas; species Pseudomonas sp. NFACC04-2. Next base: position 20,073 of record NZ_FPJC01000040.1, on the reverse strand, counting down.
GCGTAAAACTCGACTGGCAACAGCACAACACCGCCTACACCGTCGATAACAACGTGGAGTACAAATTCAATACCGGCGCCCTGGAACACACCACCCTGACGGGCGTGGACTATCGGCATTTCAACCGTAAGTACGATGGCTACAACGCCTACAACGTCGCGCCAATCGACCTGTACGGCAATAACAACAACTACGACACCGGCAGCGTAACCCCAACGCTGGACACCAAGTGGGATAACACCGTTCGCCAGACCGGCGTCTACCTGCAAGACCAGATCAAGCTGGACAAGTGGATCCTGACCGTGGGCGGCCGCCAGGACTGGGCCGAAGTGGACAACAAGGACTTGCTGGCGGGCACCGTTTCCTCACTGCGCGACAACAAGTTCACCGGCCGGGTCGGCCTGACCTATGTCACCGATTTCGGCCTGGCGCCGTACATCAGCTACTCGGAATCCTTCCTGCCGACCACGGGCACGGACGCTAGCGGCGAAGCCTTCAAGCCGACCGAAGGCGAGCAATACGAAGTGGGTGTGAAGTACCAGCCGTTCGACAAGACGATGATTACCGCCTCGGTGTTCCAGATCAAACAGAAGAACCTGGTCACCGCCGACCCCGCCGATCCGCAGAACTCGATCCAGTCGGGCCAGGTGCGTTCACGGGGGGTTGAACTGGAAGTCAAATCCACCGTCGACAACATCGACGTCATGGCCGCCGCCACCTACCTCGACTCGTTCTACACCAAGGACAACTACGGCAACGAGGGCAACCGCAGCGAGCAACAGGCACCGTTCTCCGCCACGCTGTGGGTCGACTACCACTTCACCCAGGCCGTCCTCAATGGCCTGACCTTCGGTGCAGGCGCCCGCCACACCGGCCGCAAGCCGGGCGACGCGGCCAACTCGTTCGACGTACCAGCCTTCACCGTATTCGACACCACCATCAGCTATGACATGGGCAAGGCCACCTCGAGCCTGCGTGGCGTCACCACCAGCCTGAACGTGCAGAACGTCTTCGACCGCGAGTACGTGTCCCACTGCAACTACTCGTTCGGCTGCTACTACGGCCAGGAACGCGTGGCCTCGCTGGACGTGACCTACGACTTCTAAGCGACACCCCACAAAAAAACCGGGCCTGGCCCGGTTTTTTTGTGCCTGCCAATCCTGAAACCTCCCACAGAGGATGTGGGGCAGATGCAAATCCTGAAACCACCCCAACACAACTGTGGGAGCGGTGGCATGTGCAACCAAAACAACTGTGGGAGCGAGCTTGCTCGCGATGGCGGTGGATCAGCAAAATAATCTTGGCTGACACTCCGCTATCGCGAGCAAGCTCCCACAAGGGGTTGTGGTGCCTCAGGCAGTTTGTGGTATTTCAAGCGGTCAACGCAGTCCGCAAGGCTTGGCTCAATTGCCCGTACACCTCGTCAATCTCCGGCACCACGCTCTGCAAGCGCAGGTAGTCGTGAATCAGGCCGGTGTATTCGATCAGTTCCACGCTCACCCCCTGCTCCTGCAAACGCCGGGCGTAGGCGCGGCCTTCGTCGAGCAGCGGGTCATGGCCGGCCAGGGCGATCAGGGCCGGGGCCAGGTCTGGGCAACCGGGCGCCAGCAATGGCGAGAAACGCCAGTCCAGGCGATCGGTGGGCTCATTGGCGTAGTGCCGGTAGAACCACTCGAGGGTTTCGCTCTCCAGCAAGTAGCCTTCGCCGAACAGCTCGGTGGACGGGCTGCTGGTGGACGCATCGGTCACCGGGTAGCAGAGCAACTGAAAACACGGCTGGATCGCCAGGGCAGCGGGTTCCAGGGCCGCTTGCAGCGCCAGCACCGTCGCCAGTGTCGCGCCGACGCTGTCGCCGCCGAACGCCACGCGGCTGACGTCCAGGCCTTCGGCGCGGGCCTGCCGGGCCAGCCAGTCGAGGGCGTCGGCGCCGTCGTTCAGCGGGGTCGGGAAAGTGTGTTCCGGGGCCAGGCGATAGCCCACCGACAACACCGCGCACGGTGTCCGGGCGCAGAATTCGCGGCAGACGCCGTCGTGGGATGCCAGGCTGCCGACCACATAGCCGCCGCCGTGAAAGTACACCAGCACCGGCAGCGCCTGGGCCGAAGCCGTGGCGGGACGATACAGACGCAGCGCCAGCGTCGCGCCGTCACGGGCGGTGAATGCGTGAGCGGCGCACTGCACATCCGCCGGAGCGTCCCAGCGCAATTGCCCGGTGGTGCGCTCGAACGCCTCACGGGCCTGGGCTGGCGTCGACAGGTGAAACGGCCCGGGGCCGTCGACCTGGCTTTCTTCGGCCAGGTCGAGAAAGGCGTTGAGTTCCGGATGCAAGGACATCGCAGGGGGTTCCTTATGAAAAACCATGGGTAAAAGATGAGCCACTCGGACTCATGCAAAACCCTGTGGCGAGGGAGCTTGCTCCCGCTGGGTCGCGCAGCGGCCCCAAGCATTTTGTCTTGAAACAAAAATTCGGGCCTGCTGCGCAGTCCAGCGGGAGCAAGTTCCCTCGCCACAGGTGCAAGACTTAAGCCGCTTGCGCCACGCAGTGTTCGATCAACGCTTCGAGTTCCTCCTGGTACGCGCGCATCAAGCCCTCGACGGTCTCGGCACGATAGCGGCGGGTGCTGAAGATGCAGCGCAGCGCCAGTCGCCCGTCGTACACCTGCCCCACCACCTCCAGCCAGTTGCCCAGCGCGGCATGGGGGCTGTAGCAACTGCCGTAGCTTTCCGCCGCCGGCACCAGCAACGCCTTGTCGTCGAAGCTCTGGTCGAACTGCCCCAGGTAGTTGAACGTCACCCGTGCCTGGGGCGCGCGGCCCAGGGTGGCGGCCATCGGCTCGCCACTCATGTAGCGCAGCACGCCATAGCCCAATCCCTTGTTCGGCACCGCGGCCAACTGCCGTTGCACCGCCCGCACCGATGTGCCGATGTCGGCTTCATGGCTCGGGGTCAGGCGCACCGGGAACATGCTGGTGAACCAGCCCAGGCTGCGGCTCAGGTCGATGTCCTTGACCAGGTCCTCGCGCCCATGCCCCTCCAGTTGGATCAACACCGACGGCTGCTGGCTCCAGCGGCACAAGACCCGGCTCAGCGCCGCCAGCAACACGTCGTTGATCTGCGTCTGGTAGGCCGCCGGCACCTGTTTGAGCAACTGCTGGGTGTGCTGCTCCGACAGGCTCAAATGCGCCACCGACTGATACTGCACCTGGTTCTTGCCCCGCAGGTTGTCGCACGGCAACTCGCTGCCCGGCTGGTCGATCTGCTCCAGCCACCAGGCTTTTTCCGGCGCCGGATAGTCCCGCGCATAGGCTTGCAGGCCCTCGGCCCAGGCCCGGTAGCTGCTGGTGCGAATCGGCAGGTTCGGCGTCTGGCCGTCGCTGTAGGCCGCATAAGCCGTCTGCAAATCCTGCAGCAGCAAACGCCACGACACCGTGTCGATGACCAGGTGATGAATCACCATCAGCACGCGAATTTCACCGCTGCCCAGGGTCACATGCGCCGTGCGCCACACCGGCCCGTTGTGCACATCCAGGCTGCGTTGTACCTGCTCGGCGTACAACTCCAACTCGGCTTCATCGGCCACGCTGTGCTGCCACAGCAAAGGTTCGTTGGCCCACTGGGCCTGCATCTCCTCCAGCGCCTGGTAATGCTGCAGGTGGCGCCCGCCGACTTCACTGAAGCGCAGGCGCAAGGCATCGTGCTGCTGCATCATGCCGCGCAAGGCCAATTCCAGTGCCGTCAGGTTCAACCCTTGGCGGGCCCGCAGCATCAACGCCTGGTTGTAATGATGGGGTTCGCTCATGCGCTGGTCGAACCACCATTGCTGGATCGGAATCAGGTTGAACTGCCCTTCGGCGGCCACCTGGGTGACGTCCTCGACCGTCACGGCAAACGTGTTCGAACGCTGGTCGAAAATCGCCTCGATGGTCTGGCCGCGCATCAGGTCCCGCAGCTTGAGCTCCATCTTCAGCTCCCCATGGTTGCGCACCCGCGAGACCACTTGCAGGCTGAGGATCGAGTCACCGCCCAACTCGAAGAAATTGTCGGTAATGCCCACCCGTTCGACTTGCAACACATCAGCCCAGACCTCGGCCAACAGTTGCTCATCGCGGTTACGCCCCGGCACATACTCGGCGCCCTTGAACTCCGGCTCCGGCAAGGCCTGGCGATCGAGCTTGCCGTTCGGGGTGACCGGCAACGCCTCCAGGCAGATGACCTGGGCCGGCACCATGTAATCCGGCAATTGCGCCCGCAGCTCGGCCTTGAGCCGATCGCCGATAGCCACGCCATCGGGGGTGACCACGTAGCCAATCAGTTGCTTGCCCGAGGCACTGTCGCGGGCGATCACCAACGCATCACTGACGTCGTCCAGTTGCCGCAGGCTGGCCTCCACTTCTCCCAGTTCGATGCGGAAACCCCGCACCTTGATCTGGTGGTCGATACGGCCGACGTAATCGAGCACCCCATCGACGCGCTGGCGTACCAGGTCGCCGCTGCGGTACAGGCGATCGCCCGGCTGGCCAAACGGATCCGGCACGAAGCGCTCGGCACTCAGGTCCGGGCGGCGGTGATAACCACGGGCGATGCCCGCGCCACCGATGTACAACTCGCCGGCAATGCCTGGCGGCAACGGGTTGAGGTTGTCGTCCAGTACATACAAGGCGCGCTCCCCCACCGCACGCCCGATCGGCGCGTAGGCAGCTTCGCAACGTTCGCTGGCCGGCACCTTCCACAGCATCGGCGTGACCACGGTTTCAGTCGGGCCGTAGCCGTTGGTGAAGAATTGCGGACGCAACGCCGCCTTCACTTGCTCGAAGGTCTGATCCGGCACCGCATCGCCGCCGAAGCAGTACACTCGCACCGGCGGCGGTGCCAACTGGCTGTTGGCGGCGTATTCGGCCAGTTGCTTGAGGTAGGCCGGCGGGAAGCAGGCGATGGTAATGCCGTGGCGGTGCAAGGCGTCGAAGGTCTGCTCCGGCGTCCACAGCGCACCGTCGCGAATCACCAGGGTGCCGCCGCTGAACAGCGTGCTCAGCCAGCGTTCATGGGCGCCGTCGAAGGCGAACGACATGAAATGCAGTTCGCGAGTGTGTTCGTCCATGTCGTACAGCCCGGCGATGGCCTGGCAATGCATGCTCATCGGCCCGTGCGCCACGGCGACACCTTTGGGTCGACCGGTGGAGCCCGAGGTGTAGATCAGGTAGGCCAGGTTGCCGCCGAGCAAACCACTGTGGGGCGGCAAATCGCTGTAGCCGCGGCTGTCGAAACCGTCGATGGCCAGGCGCGCCAGACCGTCGAGATCCGGCAGGCGTGCCTGCACCCGGCTGTGGGTCAGCAACAGTGCCATGGCCGAATCTTCGATCATGAACGCCAGGCGCTCGGGTGGATAATCGATGTCCAGCGGCACATACGCAGAACCGCTTTTCATCACCGCCAGCAACGCCACGACCATGTCCACCGAACGCTCCAGGGCCACGCCGACCACCACTTCCGGGCCGGCGCCGAGTTCGATCAAGCGGTGGGCCAGGCAGTTGGCCCGGCGCTCCAGTTCGCCATAGTCCAGCGAGTCGTCGCCACACACCAGCGCCGTGGCCTGCGGACGCGACTGGGCATGCCGGCCAATCAGCTCCGGTAACAACTGCGCCTGATAGCAACCGTTCGGCGCCGCGCTCCATTGTGCGAAGGCCTGCCACTGTTCCAGCGACAAGCGCTGCAGGTTGCCCAGGCACACATGGGGCGCATCGATCATCGCTTCCAGGGTGTCTTCCAGGGTCCGGCGGATTCGCTCCACCGCGTCGACGCTGAAGGCATTACGCAGGAACAGGTACTCGATGGACAGCGTTTCACCCAGGTTGACCGCCAGGTCCATCGGGAAGTTGGTCACGTCATGATTGCGTGACTCGCCGAAGCTCAGGCCGGTGTCCTGCTGGTCGCCCAGGCGTTCGTCGATGGGGTAGTTCTCGAACACGATGATGCTGTCGAACAAGCCCTGCCCGCCCAGGCCCGACCAGCGCTGGATGTCCGCCAGTGGCGCATGGGAATGCTCACGCAGGTCCAGGTTGTAGGCCTGCAACTGTTGCAACCATTGATCCAGCGGCTGCTCGGGATCCAGGGTCTGGATCACCGGCAAGGTGTTGATGAACAGGCCGAGAATGTTGTCGGCGTTGACCAGCCCCGCCGGACGCCCGGCGACGGTGGCGCCGAAGACCACGGTGTTCTGCCCGGTGAAGCGTTGCAGCAACAGCAGCCACGCCCCTTGGATCAAGGTATTGGGGGTGATCTGCAAGGCGCGGCAGGCCTGTTGCAGGCGAGCGGTCTGTGCCACGTCCCAGCGCGAATACAGCGCCTCGTGCCCCGGCAGTGCCTCGACATGCCGCGGGAACATCGCCTGGTTGAGGGAAGTCGCCTGCTCCAAGGTGTCGAGGCGGCTGCGCCAGAAACGTTCCAGCGCGCCCTGGTCCTGGCGTTGCAGCCATTCGATGAACTCGCGGTAGCGACCATTGCGGCTGGGCACCTGCCCATGGGCGTAGAACTGCAACACCTCACCGAACAACCGCGAACTGCTCCAGCCGTCCATGAGGATGTGATGGCAGGTCCAGATCATCTGGTAGCGATCGTCTTCCAGGCGCAGCAGCAACACCCGTTGCAAAGGCGCGCGGCTCAGGTCGAAACCGGCCAGGTAGTCGGCGGTCGCCCGGGCGCTGATCGCCTGCTCGCTGATGTCCTGTCCACGCCAGTCTTCAATCTGCAACGGCAGCTCAACCTGGCGATGGACGATTTGCACTGGCGCGCTCAAGCCATCCTGCCAGTGGAAACTGGTGCGCAGGATGTCTTCGCGCTCGATCACCGACGTCCAGGCCTGGGCGAAACGCTCGGTGTCCAGGCCATGCACCGGCAGGCTGATCTGATTGATGTACAAGCCGGAGCTGTCGTCGGCCAGGGTGTGGAACAGCATGCCGTCCTGCATCGGCGACAGCGGATAGATGTCCTCCACCTGCGCCACGGGCACCGGCAGGCCATTGAGTTGCGCCTGGCTCAGGCGCGCCAGCGGGAAGTCCGAAGGTGTCAGGCCCAAGTGCCCGTCGGTGCAGCAGTGATCGATCAGTTGTTGCAACGCCACGGCGTAGGCATCGGCCAACCGCTGGAGCGTGGCCTCGTCGAAAACATCGCCACTGAAGGTCCAGTCGAGGGTCAACTGGCCGTTGAAGATCCGCCCGTCGATGGTCAGCCAGTTGCCCAGCGCCACGTCATCGCCGTGGCCTGCGCCACTGCCCTCTTCACTCGGCACGAACAGCGCCTGCTCATCGAAGCTCTGGTCGAACTGCCCCAGGTAATTGAAGGTGATGCGCGCTGGCGGCAGTTTTGCCAGGCGCTGCTGGACCGCTTCGGCACCCAGGTAACGCAGGACGCCGTAGCCCAGGCCCTTGTTCGGCACCGCCCGCAGTTGTTCCTTGATCCGCTTGATCGACTCGGCGGGGTCGCTGGCCGGCGTCAGCAACACCGGGAACAGGCTGGTGAACCAACCGACAGTACGACTCAGGTCGATGCCATCGAACAGTTCTTCGCGGCCATGACCTTCGAGTTGCACCAGGCAGGCCGGTTGCCCGGTCCATTGGCAGACCACTTGCGCCAGGGCGCTGAGCAGCAAATCGTTGACCTGGGTGCGATAGGCCGTCGGCGCCTGCTTGAGCAAACGCTGGGTCTGGGTGGCATCCAGGCGTGTGCTCACCGAACGGCCATGGGCCGCGGCCTGGCTGCCCTCGGGACGGGCCCGTGGCAACGGCGGCAGGGGCTGGTCCAGTTGCCCGACCCAGTAATCCAGTTCCTTGTTCAGGGTTTCGCTGTGGGCGTAGTCCTGCAACTGAGCGGCCCAGGCCTTGAACGCCGTGGACTTGCCCGGCAAGGCCGGCGCCTGGTTCGCCCGCAGTTGGCGGTAGACGTTTTGCAGGTCTTCCAGCAGCACCCGCCACGACACGCCGTCCATGACCAGGTGATGAATCGCCAGGTGCAGGCGCGAACTGCCGTCCTGCACCGCGATCAGGCTGCAGCGCAGCAACGGGCCGTGTTGCAGGTCGAGGCTGCGTTGGGCCTGGTCGGCGATGGCGATGATCTCGGCGGCGTCCTGCGCGGTGCGCTGCCAGATCTCCAGCGGCTGCTTATCCACGGCCTGATGGCTGGCGTGCCAGCGGCCATCGTCGGCCTCGGTGAACCGCAGGCGCAAGGCATCGTGATGCGCCACCACGTGCTGGAGGGCCTGTTGCAGGTGGGCGATGTCCAAGGGTTCGCGCGGGGTCAGCAGGACCGATTGGTTCCAGTGGTCGCGGTGCGGGATATCACTGGCGAAGAACCAATGCTGCATTGGCACCAACAGGCTGTCGCCGGTGACCGGGCCTTGGTCGATCACACCTTCATCGGTTGCTGTAGCGACCCGCGCCAGGGCCTGGATGTTCTGGTGCAGGAACAGGTCCTTGGGGGTCAGGCCGATGCCTTGGGCACGCGCCCGGCTGACCACCTGGATCGAGTTGATCGAGTCGCCACCCAGGGCGAAGAAGTTGTCGGCAGTGCCCACTCGCTCGACGCCGAGCACCCCTTGCCAGATCTCCACCAGTGCCCGCTCGATGGCGTTGACCGGTGCCGTGAAGGCTTCCTGGCGCTCGGCCAGGTCCGGTGCCGGTAGCGCCTTGCGGTCGAGTTTGCCGTTCGGGCTCAGCGGCATGTGTTCCAGGCGGGTCAGGTGCGTCGGCACCATGTGCTCCGGCAGGTTCAGGCGCAAATGGGCCAGCAGCGCTTCGCGCAACAACGGCCAATCGCTGGCCTCACCGGCCTGGGCGACCACGTAGCCGCTCAGCACCTTGCCGCTGCGGCTGTCCTGGGCCACCACCACCGCTTCTCGCACCGCTGCATGTTCAAGCAGGCGCGCTTCGATCTCACCCAATTCGATACGGAACCCGCGGACCTTCACCTGGTGGTCGATCCGACCGACGTAATCGATCACCCCGTCCGGGCGATAGCGCGCCAGGTCACCGGTGCGGTATAGCCGCTCGCCGGCCACGAACGGGCTGGCAACGAAACGCTCGGCGGTCAGTTCGGGACGGCGGTGATAACCGCGGGCCAGGCCCTGGCCGCTGAGGTACAGCTCGCCGTTGACGCCGCTCGGCACCGGGTTGAGTTCATCGTCGAGGATGTACGTCATCAGGTTGGCAATCGGCTCGCCAATCGGCACCGCATCGCGCCCTTCGTCGCGGCAGGTCCAATGGGTCACGTCGATGGCCGCTTCGGTGGGGCCGTACAGGTTATACAGCCCGGCATTGGGCAACTTGGCGAACACCTGCTGCTGGGCATCCACCGGCAGGGCTTCGCCGCTGCAGACGATGCGGGTCAGGCTGGTGCACCGGCTGACGTTGGCATCCAGCACGAACGCCTGCAGCATCGACGGCACGAAATGCAAGGTGGTGATGCTTTCCCGTTCGATCAGGCTGACCAGCTTCTGCGGATCGCGATGATCGCCCGGTGCCGCGACGACCAGGCGCACGCCGGTCATCAACGGCCAGAAGAACTCCCAGACCGACACGTCGAAACTGAACGGCGTCTTCTGCAAGACACTGTCGCCGGCCGCCAGGCCATAGGCCTGTTGCATCCAGCACAAGCGATTGGTCAGTGCGCCGTGGCTGTTGCCGGCGCCCTTGGGCTTGCCGGTGGAGCCGGAGGTGTAGATCACATAGGCCAGGTTTTGGGCGACGGCCCGGGCAGGCGGATTGTCGGTGGAATGGTCACGCAACCAGTCGTCGTCCCCATCCAGCAGCAACGTGGTGACACCGTCCCCTCCTGTGGGAGCGAGCTTGTTCGCGATGAGGCCCTCACCTTCAACATCAATATTGACTGAACCACCGCTATCGCGAGCAAGCTCGCTCCCACAGGTCAGCAGCAGCTCGATGCCGCTGTCCTCGATCATGTAGGCCAGGCGCTCCGGCGGGTATTCCGGGTCCAACGGCACGTAGGCGCCACCGGCCTTGAGGATCGCCAGCAGCCCGACCACCATTTCCACGCTGCGCTGCACCGAGATACCTACCAGCACATCCGGGCCGACACCGCGCTCGATCAAGGCGTGGGCCAACCGGTTGGCCCGGGCGTTGAGCTGGGCATAGCTCAGCGACTGCCCTTCGAACACCAGTGCCTCGGCGTGGGGATCACGCTCGACCTGGGCTTCGATCAAATGATGGACCGGGAGATGGTTCGGGTAGTCGGCGTAGGTGCGGTTCCAGTCCTCGACGATCAGGCGCCGCTGCGCCCCGTCCAGCATCGGCAGCTCGGCGATGCGCTGGGTCGGGTTGGCGACGATGGCGCGCAACAGGTTCAGCCAGTGCTCACCCAGGCGGGCGATGGTGCTCGGCCCGAACAGGTCGCTGGCGTAAGTCAGCGCGGCACTGAGGCCATCGGCGTACTCGAAGGTGTCCAGGGTCAGGTCGAACTGCGCGGTGCCCGAGTCCCAGGTCAGTTGCTCCAGGCTCAGGCCCGGCAACGCCGACAGGTCCCGGCGGGCATCGCTGGCATGGTTGAACATCACCTGGAACAGTGGCGTGTGGCTCAGGTTGCGCGCCGGTTCCAGCCGCTCCACCAGTTGCTCGAACGGCAGGTCCTGGTGGGCCTGGGCGCCGAGGGCCCGTTGCTTGACCTGACCGAGCAACTGGTCGAATCGCAGGTTGCCGTCGATATCGGCCTTGAGCACCTGGGTGTTGACGAAGAAGCCCAGCAGACGCTCGGTTTCCACCCGGTTGCGGTTGGCGATCGGCACGCCGACGCGGATGTCGTCCTGGCCGCTGTAGCGGTGCAGCAAGGTCTGGAAGCCGGCGAGCAAGAGCATGAACAACGTGCTGTTGTGCTGCTGGGCCAAGCGCTTGAGGCCTTCGGCCAGGGCCGGTTCGATGACGATGGGCAACCGTGCGCCGCGATAGCTTTGCTGGGCCGGACGCGGATGGTCGGTCGGCAGTTCGAGAATCGGTTGCTCGCCGCCCAACTGCTCGATCCAGTAGTCGAGTTGCCGCTGCTGCTCCCCCGCCGCCAGCCACTGCCGCTGCCAGTGGCCGTAGTCGACGTACTGGATCGGCAGCGGCGCCAGCGTCACCGGCTGGCCCTGACTGAAACCTGTGTACAACTGCAGCAGGTCGTCGACCATGATCTGCATCGACCAGGCATCGGACACGATGTGGTGCTGGGTCAGGATCAGCACATGGTCCTCGGCGCCCAGTTGCAGCCACTTGACCCGCAGCAACGGACCGCGCTGCAAATCGAACAGTTGCCGGGTTTCGGCTTCGATCAAGCCGCGCAAGGTACGCTCATCGACGCCGGCTTCGAGCGATTCCACCGCCAGGGTCAGCGGCGCTGGTTCGTCAATCACCTGCAGAGGACGCTCATTGTCGAGCACGAAGCGGGTACGCAGGCTCTCGTGACGCGCCACCAGTGCATCGAAGCTCTGTTGCAGTGCGGCACGGTCGAGGGCGCCGCGTAAACGCAGGGCTGCCGGAATATGGTAGGCACTGCTGGTGGGTTCCAGTTGCCAGAGGAACCACTGCCGTTGCTGGGCGAACGAGAGCGCCAGCGGCTGGTCGCGAGGAATGCGTGGGATGCCCGGCTCATCGTGCGCCGATACCGCGCCCATGGCCTCGACAAACGCTCGCAGGCTGTTATGGGCAAACAACAGGCGCAACGGCACCTGGATATTCAGTTGCTGGCGAATCCGCGACATCACCTGGGTGGCGAGCAAGGAATGGCCGCCCAGTTCGAAGAAACTGTCGTCCAGGCCCACCCGCGGCACCTTGAGGATATCGGCCCAGATCGTCGCCACCGCCTGCTGCACGGGTGTCTGCGGCGCAACATAGGTTTTCTGCCACTGGCTGGCATCGGGCTTGGGCAACTGCTTGCGATCCAGCTTGCCGTTGGGTGTCAACGGAAAACGTGGCAACAATACAATGTGGGCCGGCACCATGTAGTCGGGCAGGTTGACCTTGAGCCGGGCCGTGAGGCTGTCGCGCAGGGCGCTCTGGGCGGCGGCATCCAGGTCATTCAGTTCGACGGTTGGAACGATGTACGCCACCAACGCCTGGCCGCCCGGTGCCTCCTGGGCCAGCACCGTCGCTTCGCGCACGCTGTCCTGTTCCAGCAGGCGCGCTTCGATTTCTCCCAACTCGATGCGGAACCCGCGAATCTTCACCTGATGGTCGATGCGCCCGAGATATTCAAGGATGCCGTCGGCCCGCTGGCGCGCCAGGTCACCGGTGCGATACAGGCGCTCGCCGGCGACAAACGGATGGGGCACGAAACGTTCGGCGGTCAGCGCCGGACGCTGGAAATAACCGCGGGCCAGACCCTGCCCGCCAATCAGCAATTCACCGGCCACGCCATAGGGTACCGGCATCAGGTCGGCGCCGACGATGTACAGCGTCGTATTGTCGATGGGCCCGCCCAGCCAGGGTTGCGCGGCCTGGGTTTGCAACGGGTGCAAGGCCGACCAGATGGTGGTTTCCGTCGGGCCGTATAGGTTCCACACTTCACCGCCGAGGGCGAGCATGCGCACGGCCAGTTCCTGGGGCAGCGCCTCGCCACCGCACAAGCATTTGCAGCCGCGCAGCCCGTCGGCGTTTTCGTTGTCCAGCAACATGCGCCAGGTCGACGGCGTGGCCTGCACCACGTTGACCTGCTCGGCCGCGATCAGCGCCAACACCGCGTACGGGTCCTGGGCGACGTGCTGGCCGGTCAGCACGATGCACGCGCCGACCATCAGCGGCACGTAGATTTCCAGGCCGAAAATATCGAACGAGAACGTGGTCAGCGACAACGCCCGGTCCCGGGCCGTCATGCCCGGCGCCTGGGCCATGCTCGCGACGAAGTTGGTCAGCGCGCCGTGGCGCACCATCACACCCTTGGGCTTGCCGGTGGAGCCGGAGGTATAGATCGCGTAGGCCAGGTGCTCCGCATCCAGGCGCGGTGCCGGCGCCTCGCAGGCATAGCCGTCGAGCCAGTCACCCTCCTGGTCCAACACCAAAGTATTCACACCACCACAGGACAGCGATAACTGGTCGAGCAGCGAACTTTGGGTCAGCAACAGCTCGATGCCACTGTCTTCGATCATGTAGGCCAGGCGGTCGTGGGGGAACGCCGGGTCCAGCGGCAGGTAGGCGCCGCCGGCCTTGAGGATCGCCAGCAGCCCCACCAGCATGTGCGCGCTACGTTCCACGGCAATGCCCACCAGGGCATCAGGCCCCACGCCGAGGCTCTGCAGCTTCCCCGCCAACTGATTGGCCCGGGCATTGAGTTGGCCGTAGCTCCAGCGCTCGCCGTCGATGACCAGCGCCGGCGCGTCCGGGGTGCGCGCCGCTTGTCTTTCGAACAGTTGATGAGCAAAACCCGCCTCGGGCGCCGGCGTCGGGGTGCGCTGGCCGTTGTCGAGCTGGGCCTGGCGCTCGGCCGCGTCGAGCAACGGCAATTCACCGATGCGCTGCGCCGGGTCGGCCACGATCGCCCGCAACAGGTTCTGCCAATGCCCGCCCATGCGCGCAATCGTCTCGGCGCCAAACAGGTCGGTGGCATAGATCAGCCCTGCCGAAAGCCCTTCACTGTGCTCCACGGTTTCCAGGGTCAGGTCGAATTGCGCCGTGTGCGAATCCCAGCGCAGTTCCTCGACTTTCAACGCTCCGACCGGCCCCTCGCCCGCCGGGCCTTGGGTCCGGTGGTTGAACATCACTTGGAACAGCGGGCTGTGGCTCAGGTTGCGCTCAGGCTGCAACGCCTCGACCAGTTGCTCGAACGGCAGCTCCTGGTGAGCCTGGGCGCCCAGGGCTGTCTGCTTCACTTGTTGCAGCAAGGCGCCAAACGAATCCTGGCTCTGGACATCGCTGTCCAGTACCTGGGTGTTGACGAAAAAGCCGATCAGGCGCTCGGTCTCGACCCGGTTGCGGTTGGCCGTCGGCACGCCGACGCGAATATCGTTCTGGCCGCTGTAGCGATGCAGCAGCGCCTGGAACGAGGCCAGCAGGAGCATGAACAGGCTGACGCCTTCGCGCTGGGCCATGTGCTTGAGATCGCCGGCCAGTGCCGCGTCGATGGCCAGTTCCAGCCGCGCGCCGCGATAGCTCATCACCGTCGGACGCGGGAAGTCGGTCGGCAGTTCCAGCACCGGTTGCTGGCCGCCCAGGCGTGCGGTCCAGTATTCCAACTGACGCTCGCGCTCGCCCGCTTCCATCCAGTGCCGCTGCCAGATGGCGTAGTCGGTGTACTGGATCGGCAGCGCCGGCAATTGCGGCGCGCGGCCCTGGCTGAAGGCGGCGTAGCCGTTGACCAGTTCCTCGACCATCACCTGCATCGACCAGCCATCGGCCACGATGTGGTGCAAGGTCACGATCAGCACATGATCATCCGCCGCCAACCGCAGCAGGCGCGTGCGCAGCAGCGGCCCCTGTTGCAGGTCGAAGAGTTGGCGGGTTTCCCCTTCGATCAACTGGCGCAGCTGCGTCTCGTCCGGCAACTGTTCCAAGGTGTCTGCCTGCAAACGCACTGGCGCCGCCGCATGCACCTGCTGCAGCACCTGCTCGCCATGGGTCTGGAAGGTGGTGCGCAGGCTCTCGTGCCGGGCCACCAACGCGGTGAAACTCTGCTCCAGCGCAGCGATGTCCAGCGGCCCGCGCAAGCGCAGGGCCGTGGGCATGTGGTAGGCCGCGCTCTCGGGGTCCAACTGCCACAGGAACCATTGGCGCTCCTGGGCAAACGACAACGACAGTGTGTCGAACTCGGCACTGACAGGCGGGATCGGCAAGTTCGCCGGGGAAACGTTCTCTTCGAGCATCTTCTGCAAGTACAAGCGACGTTTTTCCAGCGGCAGCGTTATGAAGCGCCTGGCAATACGTTGTGCGACAGCGGTGTCCATCAAACCTCCTCAAATTCATCGAGCAGCGCTTCAAGCTTGCTCAATTTCGACGTACTCATGGGTTCGCCGGCAGGCTCGAGTTGCGCCACGAACGCGCCGAGTACCGGGAATTGGAAAATCAGTTGCGGGGTCAAGGTCAGGCCCAGTTCCAGTTGCAGGCGCGAGACCACGCTCACCACCAGCAGCGAATGCCCGCCCAGCTCGAAGAAATCGTCGCCCAGCCCGACCTGCTCGACCTTGAGCACGTCTTGCCAGATGGCCGCGACCCGGCATTCGAGGTCGCTCTGCGGTGCCAGGTATGCCGGCTGCAGGGCACGGGTGTCCGGTGCCGGCAAGGCCTTGCGATCGAGCTTGCCGTTGGGGGTCAGCGGCAAGCGGTCGAGGAAGACCCAATGGGTCGGCACCATGAAGTCCGGCACCTGGGCCGCCAGTCGCGCCTTGAGCCGCTCGCCCAGGCTGCCCTGGTCGAGAGGGCTGTCCTGGCCGACCAGATAGGCCACCAGGTTCGGTCCGCTCACGTCGTCCCGCGCCAGCACCACCGCATCGCGCACATCGGCATCGGCCTGCAGGCGCGCTTCGATTTCCCCCAGTTCGATACGCAGGCCACGGATCTTCACCTGGTGGTCGATCCGGCCGAGGTACTCGATCACCCCGTCGGCGCCATAACGGGCCAGGTCACCGGTGCGATACAGGCGGCCGCCCGGGGTTGGCGCGAACGGATCGGGAATGAAGCGCTCGGCACTCAGTGCCGGGCGTTGGTGGTAACCACGGGCCAGGGAATCACCGGCGATGTGCAACTCGCCGACGGCGCCCACGGCGCAAGGCTGTAGCGCCGCGTCCAGCACGTAGGTGCGCACGTTATCGATGGGACGGCCAATGGCGATGATCCGCTCGGCGTCGTCTTCGCTGCCGCGCAGCACGGCATGGCTGCTGGTGTCGATGGTCGCTTCGGTCGGGCCGTACAGGTTGCGCAGTTCGCCATCGAACAGCGCCATGACCTGGCGCGACAGGTGCACGCTGAGGGCTTCACCACCGCACAGCAGCAGGCGCAGGGAGGCCAGTTGCGCGCGGGTCGCCAGTGGCAGCAAGGCCTGCAACAGCGAGGGCGCCATTTGCAGCACGCTGATGCGCCACCGCGCCACGTCGGCCCAGAGGGTGGTCAGGTCGAGGTTCAGGTGCGGGCTGGCGAGCACCAGTTGCGCGCCGCTCATCAACGGCAGCCAGAACTCCCAGACCGAGGCATCGAAACTGATCGCGGTTTTTTGCAGGACGCGGTCGGCGGCCGTCAGTTTCAGGCAACCTTGCATCCACGCCATGTGGTTGCTCAGGGCGGCATGACGAAGGGTCACGCCCTTGGGCTTGCCGGTGGAGCCAGAGGTGTAGATCACATAAGCGAGGTGATCGCCGTCGATGGCCACGCCAGGGTCGCGCTCGCTGTAGCCGGCCAGCCATTGCCCGGGCTGATCCAACAGCAACGCGGCCACGGCAGCGTCGCCGAACAGCGGCAGCACATCGGTCTCGGTGAGCAGCAAGGCGATGCCGCTGTCCTCGACCATGTACGCCAGGCGATCCCGGGGATAGGCCGGGTCCAGTGGCACGTAGGCGCCGCCGGCCTTGAGCACCGCCAGCAAACCGACCACCATCTGTACGCTGCGCGACAGCGCCAGGCCCACCAGCACGTCGGGGCCGATGCCGCGTTCGATCAAGCCATGGGCCAGGCGATTGGCCCGGGCATTGAGCTGGGCGTAGGTGAGCGTCTCCTGCTCGCTGACCAGGGCAACCGCGTCGGGTGTGCTTCGGGCCTGGGCCTCGATCCATTGATGGACCGGGCGCCGAGGCGGCTCCACCACCGAGGTGGCGTTCCAGTCGTGCAACAGCCTGTCGCGGGCCACCGTATCCAGCAATTGGATGTCGCCCACGTAACCGCCGGCCGGCAGGCTCACCATCTGCGCGAGCACGTGTGCCACCTGCTCAGCCAGGCGCTCGACGGTGTGTGTAGGGAAAGCAGCATGGGCATAGGTGAAGTGCAGGCTCAGGATGTCAGTTAGATTGACGGCCAGGGTCAACGGGAAATTAGTCTGTTCCTGGCTGGCCACGCTGCCGAAGCTCAACCCCGAGGGCGCCTGCTCTTGCAGGGCCTGGGACACGGGGTAGTTTTCGAACACCAGTAAGGTGTCGAACAAACCGTCACCGCCCTGCCCGGCCCAGCGCTGGATCTCGAACAGCGGCGTGTGCTCGTGCTCGCGCAAGGCCACGTTCTGGCCCTGGAGCTGTTGCAGCAGCGCGCTCACCGCTTGCTCCGGGCGCGGGCTGGCGATCACCGGCAAGGTGTTGATGAACAGGCCGATCTGCTGCTCGACCCCCTTGAGCTCGCTTGGACGCCCCGACACGGTGGCGCCGAAGGCCACGGTGGCGTGCCCGGTGTAGTGCTGCAGCAGCAACAGCCAGGTCGCCTGGACGACGGTGTTGAGAGTAACTTTCTGCTGGCGGGCGAACTCGCTCAGGCGTTGGGTCTGCTGGGGCGTCAGGTCGTGATAGTGGCTGGCGTGGCTGCTTTCCAATGCCGATTGCGGCGGAGCAACACGGGTCTCGGCCAGACGGGTCGGCGCCTCCAGGCTGTGCAATTGCGCCAGCCAGAAGCTTTCGCTGGCCTGGGCGTCGCGGCCTTGCAGCCAGGCGATGTAGTCCCGATACCGCCCGGCCCGGCGTGGCAGGGCCTGACCGTCGTAGCGTTGCAGCACCTCGCCGAGCAACTGCGAGTTGCTCCAGCCGTCCATCAGGATGTGATGATGGGTGTAGATCAGGTGATATCGCTGCTCCGCGGTGCGCACCAGCACCAGGCGCAGCAACGGTGCGCAGGCCAGGTCGAAACCCTGCTCGCGCTCGGCGTCCGCCAGGTCGGCCAGGGCCTGGCCGACATCGACGCGGGTGCTCCAGTCCAGCGAGGTGAACGGCACGCGCACCTGCTTGTGCACCACTTGCACCGGGCGCTCGCTGCCCTGCCAGATAAAACTGCTGCGCAGGCTGTCATGGGCATCCACCGCCGCTTGCCAGGCCGCCTCGAAACGCCGTGGGTCGAGGCCTTCGATGTCCAGGCACATCTGGTTGATGTACTGGCCGCTGCCCGCTTCGTACAGGCTGTGGAACAACATGCCCTGCTGCATCGGCGCCAGCGGGTAAAGGTCTTCCACCCCGCGCGCCGACAGCGCCAGGCCATCGAGTTGTGCCTGGGTCAGGCCGGCCAGGGGGAAATCCGCCGGCGTCATGCCCTGGTTCGTCGGGTCGCAGCAATGGGCGATCAACAGCGCCAGCTCACGGGCGTAGTCATCGGCCAAGCCCTGGATGGTCGCCGGTTCGAACTGTTGCGCACTGAACGTCCAGCCCAACCGCAGCGCGCCATCGAACACCTGGCCGTTGAGCGTGAGCCAATTGCCCAGGGTAGTCAGCGGGCTTTGCTCGTCACCGGCGCTTTCGCTGGCCGGGCTGAACAAGGCGCCTTGGGCCTGATCGAAACTGCCGTCGAACTGGCCGAGGTAGTTGAAGGTGATGCGCGGCACCGGCAACGCCTCCAGGGCCGCCCGACTGGCGTCGTCGCCCAGGTAACGCAGGGCACCGAAGCCCACGCCTTTGTCGGGAATCGTCCGCAGCCCTTGCTTGATCGACTTGATCGAATCCGCCAGTTCCACGGCCGGCGACAACCGGACCGGGAACAGGCTGGTGAACCACCCCACCGTGCGCGTCAGGTCGACATTGGCGAACAGCTCTTCGCGGCCATGGCCTTCGAGCTGGAGCAACAGGCTGTCGTGGCCGGTCCAGCGGCAGATCACCCGGGCCAGGGCTGTGAGCAGCAGGTCGTTGACCTGGGTGCGATAGGCCGCTGGCGCCTCTTGCAGCAACTGCCGGGTCAAGTGCGCATCCAGTCGCGTGTGAACGGTGACGGCCTCGCGGTTTTGCCCGGTCGCTTCGGGGTCGAGGCACGGCAGGTCGGTCGGTGCGTCGTGCAGTTGCCCTTGCCAGTAGGCCAATTGCTGCTGCAGTTGCGCACTACGCGCATGGGCCTGCAACTGCTCGGCAAACACCTTGACCGAACTGGTCTTGGCTGGCAGTTGCAGCGCTTGGCCGGCGAGCAGCTGCCGGTAGGCGGTTTGCAGGTCGTCGAACAGAATCCGCCACGACACGCCGTCCACCGCCAGGTGATGAACCACCAGCAACAGGCGCTGGCTACCATCGGCCAAGGTCGCCAGGACGCCGCGCAACAGCGGTCCGGCGTGCAGGTCGAGGCTGCGCTGGGCCCGATTGGCGAGGGTTTCCAGCGCCCTGGCATCGACCACCTCACGCTGCCACAGCAGACCCTTGCCCGCCCAAGCCTGTTGTTGCGCCCCCACCTCACGGTGCTCGGCGCGCCAACCTTCGGCGGTTTCATTAAAGGACAAACGCAAGGCGTCGTGGTGCAAAACCAACGCCTGCAAGGCCTGCTCCACCACGGACGCTTGCAACGGGCTGGCCGGTTTCAGCAACACCGACTGGTTGTAGTGGTGACGCTCGGGAATCGCCTCGGCGAAAAACGCCTGCTGGATCGGCAGCAGCGGCGTCGACCCTTGGCTCGGCGCCTGATCGATAACCTGCTCCTGCCCACCGGTCTGGGCGACGCTCGCCAGCGCCTGCACGGTCTGGTGCTGGAACAAGTCCTTGGGGGTAAAGCGGATGCCCGCCTGACGGGCGCGGCTGACCACCTGGATGGAGACAATCGAGTCGCCGCCCAGCTCGAAGAAGTTATCGCTCAGACCAACCCGTTCGACCTTGAGCACGTCCTGCCAAATCGCCGCGAGCTGTTGCTCCAGCTCACTTCGCGGCGCCACGTAGTCCTGCTGGACCTGGCTGGCATCGGCGGGCGGCAAGGCCTTGCGGTCGAGCTTGCCGTTGGCGGTCAGTGGCCATTGCTCGAGGAACAGCAGGTGCGTCGGCACCATGTAGTCCGGCAGGTCGGCCTTGAGCTGGGCCTTGATCTGCTCGCGCAGGCCGGCGGTGTCCTCGGTAGCGTGTGTCGGAATCACGTAACCCACTAGTTGCTGGCCGCTCGGCCCTTCCTGGGCCAATACCAGCGCTTCGCGCACCGACGCCAGGGCGTTCAGGCGCGCTTCGATTTCGCCCAGTTCGAT
>NZ_FPJC01000039.1:0-32648 GCF_900119265.1 Pseudomonas sp. NFACC04-2 | reverse complement strand
GCCAGGCGCACAAGCCGGCGGATTCTGGCGCAGTTGTAGGTAACGGCGCAAGGCGATGTAGCCTCGCTCGGGAGTCCTACATGGCCGGATAAACAGAACCCAAGCCGAACACCCTTTGTAGGAACGGGAATTATCTGTGGCGAGGGAGCTTGCTCCCGCTGGGTCGCGAAGCGGCCCCCAAACCAGCCCCCTCAAAACCTCTGTCCCACCGAGGTGCCGGCCATTGGGGCTGCTGCGCAGCCCAGCGGGAGCAAGCTCCCTCGCCACAGGTATCACTCAGCTCGACCATCTGCTGGATACCACAGGGGATAAGTTTCCCTCTCCTTCATCTGTCATATGGCTTGAAGGTGTGTTCGAGGCCTACATCACCCGCCAACCCCCACCCAACGCCTTGTACAACGCCACGCTCGCCTGTACCCGCGCCAATCTCAGTTGCACGTTCATGTCCTGGGCGGCGTACAACGTGCGTTGGGTTTCCAGCACGGTGAGCAGGTCTTCGGCGCCGGCCTGGTAGCGGCGCTGGGCGATGTCGAAGGCGGTCTGGGCCTGGTGCAGTTCTTCGCTTTGCCATTGCCGTTGCTGGTCCAGGCCGTGGATGCCGTTCAGGGCTTTTTCGACGTCGGCGAAGCCGTTGATGATGGCGGCGCGATAGAGCTCCAGCAGTTCTTCCTGGCGGGCGGTGGCTTTGTCCCGTTCGGCACTCAGGCGGCCGTTGTTGAAGATCGGCGCGGCCAGGCCGGCGGTGAGGTTGTAGACGTTGTTGCGCAGCAACTGGTCGGCGATGTCGGCGCCGGTGGCCAGGCTCAGGCCCAGGGTCGCGGTGGGCAGCATGGCGGCGCGGGCCACGGTGATGTCGGCCTGGGCGGCAGCGAGGCGCGCTTCGGCGGCGGCGATGTCCGGGCGGCGGCGCAGCAGTTCGCTGGGCACGCCGGCGTCGATGGCGGGCCAGTGCAGGCGGTCGAAACGGTCGTCGTCGAGCCTGATCGACTGCACCGGTTGCCCCAGCAGCGTCGCCAGGGTGATCACGGCCTCCCGGGCCTGTTGCTGCACTTGGGGCACACGGCGTTGCTGGGCCGCCACCAGGCTTTTTTGCTGGGACAGTTCCAGGGCCGTGGCGCTGCCGGCGTCGTAGCGGGTCTGGACCAGGTCGAGCACGCGCTGGGCGTTGTCCAGGTTCTGTTCGGCGATGCGCTGTTGTTCGCGCAGGGACAACGCCTGGGTGTAGCTGTTGGCGACGCCGCTGAGCAGGGTCAACTCCACGGTCGCCCGGTCGAACTGGCTGGCCGACAACGTGCTCAGCGCACTGTCCCGGGCCGCCCGCTTGCCACCCCAGAAGTCCAACTCATAGGTGGCGCTGAGGTTGGCGTCGTAGTAGTCGATGGTGCGGTTGTCCCGGTCGACATCCAGTTGGCTGTAGCCTTTGCCGCGCAACAATTCCTGGCGATTGCCGTTGAGCCCGGCTGTGACCGCTGGCAGCAACGGCGCCCCGGCGATCACTGCGCTGGCCTGGGCCTGGCGCACCCGGGCCATGGCGGCGGCCAGGTCGTGGCTGTCCCGGCGCGCCTGTTCGATCAAGCGGTTCAATGGCGGGCTGCCGAAGTGCGTCCACCATTGCTGGTTATCCGCTTGGGCGCTGGATGCATCGAGGTGCTGCCAGGCCGGTGGCGGCTGGATGCCGCTGTCCGGTGCCGACGCAGGGGTGGCGCAGGCCGCCAGCAACAGGCTGGCGGCCAGGAGGGTCAGGTGCGCTTTCATAGGGTGGGGATCATTCACTGGTGAGGGCCGCGACCGGGTCGAGGCGGGCGGCCTTGCGGGCGGGCATGAAGCCGAAGACGACGCCGGTAACCAGGGCGCAGCCGAAGGCGCCGAACACCGCCAGCCATTCGAAGGCCACGGCGATCTTGCCCAGCAATAAGGCACCGCCCACCAGCAGGGCCAGGCCGATACCGGCGAGCCCGCCGACCACCGAAAGCATCACCGCTTCGGTGAGGAATTGGCGCAGGATGTCGCGCTGCCGGGCGCCGGTGGCCATGCGGATACCGATCTCCCGGGTCCGTTCGCGCACGGTCATGAGCATGATGTTCATCACGCCGATGCCGCCCACCAACAGCGAAATCGCCGCAATGGCCCCGAGCATCAGCGACAGCGTGCCCTGGGTGCGGGCCTCGGCCTGGATCATCGCGGCGTTGTTGGTCAGCTCGAAATCCTGCTTGCCGTCGTGCAGGCGCAACAGGGTGCGGGAGACCGCCTGTTCGGCCTCCTTGACCTTGCCCGCGTCCCGGGCGGCGATCACCACGTATTCGGGATGGCGTGTGCCGAACAACCGCACGCTGGCGGCGGAGTAGGGCACGGCGATGCGATTGTCGGCATCCGAATCCCCGGAGCTGGCGCCTTTTTCCGCCAGCACGCCGACCACCTGGAACGGCATGTTCTCGATCAGGATGTAGCGGCCGATGGGGTCGGCGACGTCCTTGAGCAGTTTCTGCCGGACCTTGTGCCCGATCACCGCCACCGCCGCCGCGCCGCGTTCATCGGCGTCGCTGAAGTAACTGCCCTCGGCGACCGGCCAATTGAAGATGGCCGGGAAATTCGTGTCGTTGCCGCCGACGTAGCTGGTGTGGTCGAGGTTGCCGAAACGCACGCTGGCTTCGGCACCGTTGACCGGCATGATGCGTTGCACTTCGGGCAGGTCGGCGAGGGCGGCCAGGTCGTATTCGCTGATGATGCCCTTGGCGGCGCGCGGTGTGGGCGCGCTGCCGTTGAGGTAGATGATGTTCGAGCCGAACGCGCCCATCTGGGCCATGACCTGGCGCTTGCTGCCTTCGCCCACGGCCAGCATCACCACCACCGAGGCCACGCCGATGACAATGCCGAGCAGGGTCAGGGCGGTGCGAAAGCGATTGATCCACATCACCCGCCATGCCGCCTGTACCGCGTCCACCAGCTCACCTTTCCAGGCGCCGTTGTGTTCGCTGCCGGCGCTCAGGCGCTGGCGCAGGTCCACGGCTTGCAGGGCCTTGGGGTTGGCGTGCACTTCGTGTGGCGAAGAGGGGGCACTGTCACTGATGATCAGCCCATCGCGGATTTCGATGATGCGCTTGGCCCGGGCCGCCACTTCGCGGTCATGGGTGATCAGGATCACCACGTGGCCCTGGCTCGCCAGTTCGTCGAGCAACGCCATGACCTCGATGCCGCTCTGGCTGTCCAGGGCGCCGGTGGGTTCGTCGGCGAGGATGATGTGGCCGCCGTTCATCAAGGCCCGGGCAATCGACACCCGCTGCTGCTGACCACCGGAGAGTTGATGGGGACGGTTGCCGGTACGGCTGGCCAGGCCGAGGCGGTCGAGCAGGGCACTGGCCCGGGCGTGGCGCTCGGCGGCCGAGGTGCCGGCATAGATGGCCGGCATCTCGACGTTTTCCTGGGCGGTGCCGGAAGGAATCAGGTGATAGCCCTGGAACACGAAGCCGAACGCTTCGCGCCGCAGCCAGGCCAGCTCGTCACTGCCCAGGCCGGCGACGTCTTCGCCGGCGAAACGGTACTCACCGCTGGTGGGGCGGTCCAGGCAGCCGAGGATGTTCATCAGGGTGGATTTACCGGAGCCGGACGCGCCGACAATCGCCAGGAATTCCCCGGCGTGAATGGACAAATCGATGCCGCGCAGCACCTCCACCCGAGGGCTGTCGCCACCGCCGTAAGCCTTGCGAATGTCCCGCAGTTCGATCAGGGGCGTGCTCATTCAGCCTCCGCTGCCGCTGGCCGGGCCGATCAGCACCCGGTCGCCTTCGCTCAGACCGTCGACAATCTGCGTGCGCAGCCGATCGCTGACGCCGGTGCGAACGGTGCGTGGCTGGACGTCGCCATTGTCGGCCAGCACCCGCACCTGGTCGGCGTCCTGCAGGGCGGCGATGGGCACGGTCAGCACGTCCTTGGCCTGGGCGGCGACGAAAAACACCTGGGCGGTCATGTCGGTCATCAGCGCGCGGTCGGCGTTGTCGACGTCGAGCAACACGGTGTAGAGCACCACCCGCTCGCTGCCACTGCGGCCTCCGGTGGGGCTGCCGCCCTGGCTGGCCTCCAACGGGCGCGGCGGCACGGGGAGGATCTGGCGAACGGTGCTGCTCCAGCGACGGCTGCCGCCGGCCAGGGTGGTGAAGTAAGCGGTCATGCCCGGCTTGACGTGGCCGATGTCGGCTTCCGAGACTTCGGCCCAGACCGTCATCGGCGACAGCCGGGCGATGCGCAGGATCAGTGGGGTTTGCTGCTGGGCGTTGAGGGTCTGGCCTTCCCGGGCACCGACGGCGACCACGGTGCCGCTCATCGGTGCGTAGATGCGCGTGTAGCCCAGCTCGGCTTCGTCGCTGCGCAGGCTGGCCTGGGCCTGGTGGATCTGGGCCTGGAACATATCGATGCGCGCCTGGGTCGCCCGCACTTCCGCCTGGGCGGTCTGCACGTCTTCCTCGCGGGTGGCGCCGCCGGCCTTGAGTTGTTGCTGGCGGCGGAATTTCTGCTGCGCCAGGTCGTGCTGGGCACGCTGTTCCTGAAGCTGGGCCTTGAGGTTCTCGATCGAAAAACGCCCGGCGTCGAGCTTGGCTTTTTGCGTGGACGGGTCGATTTCCACCAGCAGTTGGCCTTCGCGCACCTCGTCGCCGGCCTCCACGTGAATCTTCTGGATCTGCCCGGACGCCTGGGCGCCGACGTCGACATAACGCCGCGGTTGCAAGGTGCCCAGGGCGGTGACGCTGTTTTCGATATCGCCACGGGTGACGGGC
The DNA here is from genome assembly GCF_900119265.1 of Pseudomonas sp. NFACC04-2. NCBI lineage: Bacteria > Pseudomonadati > Pseudomonadota > Gammaproteobacteria > Pseudomonadales > Pseudomonadaceae > Pseudomonas > Pseudomonas sp. NFACC04-2. The sequence goes on along the minus strand of NZ_FPJC01000039.1, from coordinate 27,879 downwards.
GCGGTGACCAGGGGCGCACGGCTGGGCAACACCGCTTGCCACGCGGCGAAGGCCACGGCCGGAAGCAGGGCGAAGGTGAGAAGCCAGGCGCGTCGGGTAGGGCGGGGACGTTTCATGCAGGGTTCCGGCCGGTGATATCGGGCCCGTCCCAGCAAGGGCAGGGACGGGGGGCTGTTCTGGTAAACGAGCGCTTCGGACGGGAATTTACTGGCTTGAAACACTTGGTAGCAGGTTGGCGAATCAGCCGAAGCGACCCCGAACCCTGTGGCGAGGGAGCTTGCTCCCGCTGGGCTGCGCAGCAGGCCCGAAAAAGACGCCTCCTTGAACCTGGAGGATCCGGGACTCAGGTTTCAGGGCCGCTTCGCGCCCCAGCGGGAGCAAGCTCCCTCGCCACAAAAGCCAGGGGCCGGCGCCTCGTCAACTGAACGAATCAACCCCGATACAAACCAACGCTTTAAATCTATATGAGAATTACTATAAATTACGCGATTGAGATTGCCATTATCGTGCCATGCCCTTTTCAGGCATGCCGGACGGCACAGGGATAGCTGGCGCAGCCATTGCGCACGGGAGTCATGTTGGAAAACTACTATCGCGAGCTGGTGTGTTTCCTGAACGCCAGGCTAGGCAACCGCCAGGCGGCCGAGGATGTGGTGCATGACGCCTATGTGCGGGTGCTGGAGCGTGCCAGCGACGTTCCCATCGAACAACCGCGGGCGTTCCTCTACCGCACGGCGCTGAACCTGGTGATCGACGGGCACCGACGCAACGTCCTGCGCCAGGTCGAATCCCTGGATGTGCTGGACAGCGAAGAGCGTTTCTTCACGCCATCGCCCCACACCAGCCTCGACCATGGCCAGCGCCTGGACATGCTGCAGCGTGCCCTGGCCGAGCTGCCGCCGCTGTGCCGCGAGAGTTTCCTGCTGCGCAAGCTCGAAGGCCTGTCCCATTCGCAAATCGCCGAGCGCCTGGGCATTTCCCGGGCACTGGTGGAGAAGCACATCGTCAACGCCATGAAGCACTGTCGCGTTCGCGTGCGTCAGTGGGACGCGCCCTGATTCCACCGTCGCCGGTCACCCGGCGGTAAATTTTTTTTCATTGTCCTCGTTCCTCTCAACAGACGACTTGCCGGCGCCTTCAGTGCCGGTCAGGTTCCCCAGGCTTTTCGTGCCCTGTTGAGGGGCTTTTCCAGAGGACACTGGACATGACACAGGCAATTGCATCGCCCATCGTTCACGACTTGATCGGCATTGGCTTCGGCCCTTCGAACCTGGCGCTGGCCATCGCGCTGCAGGAGCGGGGGCCGGTCCAGGGTGAACTGGACGTGCTGTTCCTCGACAAGCAGGCCGACTATCGCTGGCACGGCAACACCCTGGTGACCCAGAGCGAGTTGCAGATTTCCTTCCTCAAGGACCTGGTGACCCTGCGCAACCCCACCAGCCCGTATTCGTTCGTCAATTACCTCAAGCACCATGGCCGCCTGGTGGACTTTATCAACCTTGGCACCTTCTACCCGTGCCGCATGGAGTTCAATGACTACCTGCGCTGGGTGGCCGGACACTTCCGCGCACAGAGCCGCTATGGCGAGGAAGTGCTGCGCATCGAGCCGGTGCTGCACAACCAGCAGGTCGAGGCGCTGAGGGTGATTTCCCGCGACGGCCAGGGCGAAGAGTTGGTCCGCACCACCCGCTCGCTGGTGGTCAGCGCCGGCGGCACCGCGCGCATTCCCGAGGCGTTCAAGGCGTTCAAGGATGACGCGCGGGTGTTCCACCATTCCCGGTACCTGGAGCGCATGGCAGGTCAGCCGTGCGTGAAGGGCCAGCCGATGAAGATCGCCATCATCGGCGGTGGGCAGAGCGCCGCCGAGGCCTTCATCGACCTTAACGACAGCTTCCCTTCGGTACAGGTCGACATGATCCTGCGCGGCTCGGCCCTCAAGCCGGCGGACGACAGCCCGTTCGTCAACGAAGTGTTCTCGCCGGAGTTCACCGACCTGGTGTTCCAGCAACCCCACAGCGAGCGCGAGCGCCTGGTCAACGAGTACCACAACACCAACTATTCGGTGGTGGACATCGACCTGATCGAGCGTATCTACGGGATTTTCTATCGCCAGAAAGTCTCTGGCATCGCCCGTCATGCATTCCGCACCCTCACCACGGTGGAGAAGGCCACGGCCACCGACGCCGGCGTGGAACTGGCGGTGCGCAACAACGCCACCGGCGAGCTGACGGTACGCCGTTATGACGCCGTGGTGCTGGCCACCGGTTACGAGCGGCAGATGCACCGCACCCTGCTGGAGCCGCTGGCGCAGTACCTGGGGGATTTCGAGGTGGATCGCAACTACAAGCTGATTACCGACGAGCGCTGCAAGGCGGCGATCTACATGCAGGGCTTCTGCCAGGCCAGCCATGGCCTGAGCGATACGCTGCTATCGATCCTGCCGGTGCGTGCCGATGAGATTGCCGGCTCGCTGTATGAGCATGGGAACAATCGTGGGCAAGCGCGTCCGGTGCGCGACATGCTGTTGGCCGCTGTATAGGCCCTGTGGGGGCGAGTCACTCGCAGGACATCCATCAGCCAACGCAACCCCTGTGGGAGCGAGCTTGCTCGCGATGGCGTCAGTTCAGCCAATATTGAAGTGACTGACATTACGCCTTCGCGAGCAAGCTCGCTCCCACCGGTCATAGGTCCTCTCTCTGGTCACTCGCAGGAAATTCTTCAGAAACTTCCTACACTCAAGTCATGCGTCTGTTCGACAGGCGCATCGACGGTTCGCTGTTCCCTCGTATTGGCAGTCTGAACCCCCAACCGGTCACCCTGACTGAGGTCGGTGGTGCGCCGGCCCGACTACGCCAAGCGAAACACCCTGACCAGATGATGCTGCTTTTACGCACAGGCCTGTTGGCGCTGTTGCTGGGCTCATTGAGCGTGGCGCCACCGGTAGGCGCGACCCCTGAGTCGTTGCAGGTGCTCGGGCGCTCCAATGTGGATGATTATTCGGTGTCCCTGGATGCTGCCGACTGGGCCTGGCTGAGCCAGAAGGGCACGTTGCTGCTGGGGGCCTCGGCGCCGGACTATGCGCCTTTCAGCATCACCGGCAATGGTCGCGACTACGAAGGCCTGACAGCCGACTATGCGCAATTGCTGGGGCAACTCTTGCACGTCACGGTGCAGGTCCAGCGCTATCCGTCCCACGCCGAAGCGCTCCAGGCCCTGCGCGGCGGCGAGATCGACCTGCTCGGCACCGCCAACGGCTTCGAAGCCGCCGATCCGGACCTGGCGATGTCCCAGGCCTATGCCGATGACCTGCCCACCCTGGTGGCCCGCATCGACGACAGCCAGGACTTGCCCGCGGACCTGGCGGGCAAGCGGGTGGCCATGCTGTATCACTATTTACCGCCGGAGACGGTCAAGGGGTTTTATCCCGAGGCTTCATTACAGCTGTTCCCCTCGACCTTGAGTGCCATCGGCGCCGTGGCGTTTGGTCAGGCCGACGTCTACCTGGGGGATTCGATCAGTTCCAATTACCTGATCAGCAAGAACTACCTGAACAATGTGCAACTGGCCGATTTCTCGCGTATGGAAGTGCAGCCGTTCGCCTTTGCGGTCAGCCGCGACAATGGGCGCGTGTTACGCATCGTCAATGCTGCGTTGCACGCCATTCCCGCCAGCGAACGCATGATCATCCTGCGGCGTTGGAGCGCCGGCGGGGCGAGCATGCCCGGCCAGCAGGCGCTGCATTTCAGCGTCAACGAGCAGCGTTGGCTGGACGCCCACCCACGCATCAAAGTCGCCGCCAATGAAAACTTCCTGCCGCTGACGTTCTTCGACGAGCAAGGCCATTTGCGCGGGATCGGCGCCGATGTGCTGGCCCGGATCAGTTTGCGCACCGGTTTGAAGTTCGATGTGCAGCGGGGCGACTCGGTTGACGATTTGATCGGGCAGATCAAGAGCGGCAAGGCCGACGTCTTGGCAACCGCCATCCCCAGCGCCGAACTCGAGGACGAGTTGCGCTTTACCCGACCGTACCTGGCGAACCCGTTCGTGTTGGTGGTGCCGATCAGGGCCAGGGCGCTGACCTTGGACCAGATGGCGGGCAAGCGTGTGGCGCTGGTGCGTGGCAACGTGCTGCGCGAGTTCCTGCTGGAGCAGTTCCCCCGCATACAGTTGGTGGCGGCGCAGAATGCGGCCGACGCCATGGCCATGGTCGCCTCCGGTACGGCAGACGCTGCGATCAATCCGCTGATCAGCGCCCGCTACATGATTTCCCGCCAGTACCGCGACACGCTGCAAGTCACCAGCACCGTGGGCACCTTGCCCGCGCACATCGCCCTAGCGACGAACCGGGGCGCATTGGAGCTTTACTCGATCCTGGACAAGGCGCTGTTGAGTATTTCCCCGGAAGAAATGGACGAGCTGACCAACCGCTGGCGCAGTGAGGTGGTGATCGACGACAGTTATTGGCTGCGCAATCGCACCACGATCCTTCAGGGGTTCGCCGTTGCTGCGCTGCTGTTGCTGGTGGCCTTGGGCTGGGGCATTTATCTGCGGCGGCTGTTGGAACAGTTGCGCGTGGCCAAGGAAAGCGCCGACGAGGCCAATCGGGCCAAGACCACCTTCGTGGCGACCTTGAGCCATGAAATCCGCACGCCGATGAATGCGGTGATCGGCCTGCTGGAGTTGGCCCTGAAAAAAGCCGACCAGGGCGTCGTGGACCGATTCGCCATCGAAGTCGCGTCGGATGCGGCCCATGGCATGCTCGACCTGATCGGCGACATCCTCGACATCGCCCGCATCGAGTCGGGCAAGTTGTCACTGGCGCCGCAACGGGCCAATCTGCACAGGTTGATCGAGTCGGTGGCGCGGATTTTCGAGGGCCTGGCCTGGCAGAAACACCTGCGCTTGCATTGGGTGCTGGATGCCGGACTCGACCGCGACGTGTTGATTGATCCGTTGCGTTTCAAGCAGATCGTCTCGAACCTGTTGAGCAACGCCATCAAGTTCACCGACCAGGGCGAAGTGCGTCTGAGTGTGCGCGGCGAGCCGGCTCCCGGGCACGAACGCCTGGGTCTTTGCCTGCGGGTGGAGGACACCGGTTGCGGTATTTCCCCCGAGGATCAGCGCCGCCTGTTCAGCCCCTTTGCCCAGGCCGGCCAGCACCCGCAGTCGGCTCGCAGCGGTTCCGGGTTGGGGTTGGTCATCAGCCGGACGTTGTGCGAAATGATGGGGGGCACCCTGGTGTTGCACAGCGTGCCGGGGGAGGGCACGCAGGTCGAGGTTCTGCTGGACCTGCCCTTGCTCGATGCGCTGCCGGTGGCGCCTGCCGAGGTCGAGGCGCTGCTGCCGGTCCCGGCGTTGAGTATCCTGGTGGTCGACGACTACCCGGCCAACCGCTTGCTGCTGTCCCAGCAATTGGGCTACCTGGGTCATCGCGTCCGGGAGGCACAGAACGGTGTCGACGCTCTGCAGGCCTGGCGCAGCGAACACTTCGATGTGGTCATCACCGACTGCAACATGCCCTTGATGAGCGGCTACGAATTGGCCCGTACCATTCGCGCCGAAGAGCGCGATCGCAACCTGTCGCCGGCGGTGATCCTGGGCTTCACCGCCAACGCCCTGCCCGAGGAAAAGCAGCGCTGCGTCGAAGCCGGGATGGATGATTGCCTGTTCAAACCCATCGGCCTCAAGGCACTCAATGCGTGCCTGGCTTCGGTCATGCCGGATGCGCGGGCGCCCCAGTCCGGCGATGGCCTGAACCTGACCGCCCTGGAGCAACTGACCGGTGGCGACACGAGCGCCATCAGGGCGTTGCTGGCGGAACTGGTCAGCAGCAACGCCGAAGATCAAGCACGACTGCTGAACCTGGCCACCCGACAGGACTTGCCGGGCCTGGCGGACCTGGCGCACCGGATCAAGGGCGGCGCGCGGATCATCCAGGCGCAACGCCTGATCGCCGCCTGCGAGGCGCTGGAAAGCGCGTGTCGAGGGAACGACACGGTGCTGCTCGCCGACGCCGTGGAAGATCTTCGCCAAGCCATCGAGCACTTGGCGCAACGACTGAAAACCTACCTGGAGGAATAGGCGCTGTAGAAACTGGGATAAATTCCCTCGCCATAGGGGCTGTGTCTGTCCTTATTTTGGGATTAGTCCTACATCGCCCTTCAAACGCTTCCTCTAGCCTGAGCGCCCTGAATGTTCTTGAGTCAGTGCCTACCTGGCGCGTTGCTATTGGAAAGCTTGCCATGCCGAACAAAGCACTCCGTATCCTGATTGCCGACCCACAACAGACCCATCGAATCGTGCTGGAACGTCTGTTCAACCAACAGGGCTACCACCGGATTGTCCCCGTGAGCGATTTGCAGGAATTGCTCACGCTGGTGGAGTACGGCAGCGAGCCGTTCGACCTGATTGTCGTCAACGGGGCGTTGGCGGGTGGGGTGTTGGACCTGCACGATTTTGTTATCTACAACCCGCAAATCCGTCATGGGTTGATCTACAACGCGCAACCGGCCAGTCAGTCGCCGGTGCCTGTGGCGCGTGGATCGAACGTGCATCTGAGCCAGGCGCCACTGCCAGATCAGGCGTCACTGCGACGCCTGATGGAGTGGGTCGATCCTCCTATCCAAGAGCCGCTGCAACCGTGGGGGCGCCCCCTCAGGCAGGGGCATGGACACTGACCAGACCGTTGGTCCGCACTGTCAGGTTTGACAGGTGGCAGGGCCTGGCACTTGTGCAAGAGTCCGGTGCGGTCACGGCGCCGGTGCCATTTGTATTGTTTTGGGGAGCTGCCTTGAAAGACGTGTTGATCGTGGATGACCACCCTGTCATAAGAGGGGCGCTGCGGCTCATTTGCCAGAATGAGGCGTTCACCCACATCCGGGACGCCAGCGGCGCGGCCGATGCCAGGGGCATTATCAAGGAGCGCGCGCCAGACCTGGTGATCCTCGATTTGGTGATGAACGGCTTCGACGGCCTGGACCTGCTGGTCTGGATCATGGCTCAGTTTCCTGAATGCAGCGTGCTGGTATTCACGTCCCAGGATGCGCAGCACTTCTGCAACCGCTGCATCTCGGCCGGGGCCCGGGGGTTTGTGACCAAGAAGAGCGACCTCAAGGAACTGACCAAGGCCATCCAGGCGTTGAAGTCCGGTTATGCCTATTTCCCCCAGATGCCCGTCAGGCTGGATTTACAGCAACGCAGCGAACAACAGGCCCTGGAAAGCCTCTCCACCCGCGAGCTGTCCATCTTGCGCATGCTGGCCATGGGCATGCGAGGCAAGGACATCGCTGAAAGCCTGTTCCTGAGTCCAAAAACCGTCAGCACCTACAAGAGCCGTCTGTTGGAAAAGCTGGGGCTGCAATCCTTGGTGGGGTTGTCGGAGTTTGCCAAGCGCAATCACCTTTGAATGAGTGACACTCGAACCTGTGGGAGCGAGCTTGCTCGCGATGACAGTCTATCCGCCGAAGGTGCATCGACAGGCGAACCGCTATCGCGAGCAAGCTCGCTCCCACAGGGTCTTGGTCGTTCTCCAAATGGAACGCTAAGGCCGGTTTTTGCCATCTAGTGCTTCAAGGGTGTGGGTTTTAAGCTGTGTCCATCAAATCGCAGTACCTGATTTTGGAGACACGGCATGAAAAACATCATCGGCCTCTACACCAGCCCGCGGCCCCATTGGGTCGGCGACGGTTTCCAGGTGCGCACGCTGTTTTCCTACGACAACCTGGGCAAGCACATCAGCCCGTTCCTGCTGCTGGACCATGCCGCCCCCACCGAATTCACACCGACCAGCGAGCGCCGCGGCGTCGGCCAGCACCCCCATCGTGGGTTCGAAACCGTGACCATCGTCTACCAGGGCGAGCTGGAACACCGTGACTCCACCGGCAGCGGCGGCAAGATCGGTCCTGGCGATGTGCAATGGATGACCGCCGCTTCCGGCATCATCCACGAAGAGTTCCACTCCGAAGCGTTTGCCCGTCAAGGCGGGTTCATGGAAATGGTCCAACTGTGGGTCAACCTGCCCGCCAAGGACAAGATGGCCCCGGCCGGCTACCAGACGATCCTCAAGGGCGACATTCCGAACATCGTCCTGAAGGACAACGCCGGCAGCCTGCGCCTGATCGCCGGGCGTTTCGAAGGGCATCAAGGCCCGGCACGGACCTTCACCCCCATCGATGTTTGGGACATCCGCTTGAATGCCGGGAAAAACCTCACCCTTGACTTGCACGAAGGCCACAACACCGCCGTGGTGGTGCTGCGGGGCTCGGTCCAGGCCAATGGCCGCGAACGGGTCGAGGCCGGGCAGATGGCCCTGTTCGACAGGGCCGGCGACCAATTGAGCCTGCAAGCCAATAACGACGCGGTGCTGTTGCTGCTCAGTGGCGAGCCGATCGACGAACCCATCGTTGGCCATGGTCCGTTCGTGATGAACAGCGAACAGGAAATCCACCAGGCCTTCAATGATTTCCACTCCGGGCGCTTTGGCCGGATGGACGATTGACGCTAGTCACGCAGGGCCAATGTGGGAGCGGGCTTGCTCGCGAAGACGGTGTGTCAGTGAGGTAAATGCCCGCTGACACTCCGCTTTCGCGAGCAAGCCCGCTCCCACAGGGAGTTTTGCGGGGATCTCTACAGCGTGTTCAATCTGTGCCAATCTTCGCCAATCGCCCTCATGGAGCTGTCCCGATGCTGTTTCTGATCTCCGAGCACCCGCTGCTCTGTGCCTTGGCGCTGCTGGTGCTCGACCTCCTGATGTGGCATCTGGTCAGTGCGGATCGGATCTATTGGAAAGTCGGCGCAAGGCTGGTGATTTTTTCGTTGTTCAGCGTGCTGCTGTTCAACGAAGGCCTCAACCCCATGGTCCCGGCGCAGTGGGTCGATGACGTGCCGCGGCACCTGGCCGCTACCGGTTTACAGATCGCCTGGTGGCTGTTCGCCGCGCGAACCCTGACGGTGATGATCGTGGCGGCGATGATGCAACGGGTCGGCCACACCGGACGGTTGTTACAGGATCTGCTCGGCGCGGTGATTTTCCTAATCGCCGTCATCGCGGCACTGGCCTATGTGCTGGATTTGCCGGTCAAGGGCGTGCTGGCCACCTCTGGCGCGATGGCGATCATCGTCGGCCTGGCCTTGCAGAGCACCCTCAGCGATGTGTTCTCCGGGATCGTGCTCAACACCACCAAGCCTTATCAGCTCGATGATTGGATTTCCATCGACGGCACTGAAGGCCGGGTCACCGATATCGACTGGCGGGCCACGCGCTTGCAGACCGCCCAGGGCAGCATGGCGGTGATTCCCAACTCGTTGGCGGCCAAGGCCAAGGTCATCAATTTCAGTCGGCCCAGCGATGTCCATGGGTTGTCCATCAGCATCCAGGTCAGCCCTCACGCGCGGCCACAAACCGTGATCGACGCGTTGGAGCGGGCCATGATCGGCTGTCGTTCCTTGCTCGCCACCCCGGCCCCCAGCGTCGCCCTCAAAAGTAGCGGCAGCGGCGGGGCGGAATATGAAATCAGCGGGTTCGTCGCCTCCATGGCCCTGAAACGCACGGTGCGCAACCAATTGTTCGACCTGGCGTTCCGGCATTTGCAGGCGTCGGGCGTGAGCCTGCTGTCCACCAGTGAAAGCGCCACGCCCCAGGCGGTGTCGCGGCCCCGGGCATTGCTGGAAAGCTCGAGCATTTTCTCCACCCTGCGCCAGGATGAGAAAGACACCTTCAGCCAGAACATGACCCTGCAGACCTTCCGCGCCGGCGATGTGATCCTGGCGGCGGGGGAGGTCAGCGATCACCTGTTCATCATCGAGTCGGGGGTGGTCAGCGTCACCCTCATGCGCAACGGCCAGCCACTCGAGGGCGGACGCATGGGGCCGGGGGAAGTGATCGGCGAAGCCGGGATCGTCGCCGATCAGGCGGCCCTGGCGACTTTTTCCGCCAAGACGTTCTGCACCCTGTATCGCATCGAAAACAGCTACCTCAAGCCGTGCCTCGAGGCCCGTCGCGACATCAACGACGCGATGAAAAACCTGCGGGACGTGCGCATGCACCTGGCCCAGAACCTCACCCGCGACCTGCCCAAGCCCGTCGCCAAGAAACGCTTCCTGCAGTGGCTGCGCAGCCGGGCCTGAAGCCTATCTTGAAGTCCCCATGTCGCCTGTGGCGAGGGAGCAAGCTCCCTCGCCACAGGCGCCTCCAGCCCTCCTTCAGGTAAACCCCGACGCGTTCCCCATTGGCCACCCGAACTTCCCAACAATTGGCTATTTGTCCCGCGCCACTGCACGGCTAACGTAGCGCTACACCTAATCGTTCTGGAGTTCACCATGCAACCGCGTATCGATTTCTACACCGCTTCCCCAGACGCTTTCAAAGCCATGCTGGCCCTGGAAAACGCCGCCTCGAACCTGGGCCTGGAAAAGTCGCTGCTGGAGCTGGTCAAGCTGCGTTCCTCGCAAATCAACGGCTGCGCCTTCTGCATCGACATGCACACCGCCGACGCCCGCAAGGACGGCGAAACCGAACGGCGCCTGTACGCCGTGACCGCCTGGCGCGAAGCGCCGTTCTTCACCGGCCGCGAGCGCGCCGCACTGGCCTGGACCGAAGCCCTGACCCGCCTGAGCGATACCCACGCGCCGGATGCCGACTATGCCCTGCTGAGCGAGCATTTCAGCCCCAAGGAAATGGTCGACCTGACCGTGGCAATCAACGCCATCAATGGCTGGAACCGTCTGGCCGTGGGCTTTCGCAAGATGCCTGAGGCGTAGTCGGGCGAAGAAAAAAACCTGTGGGAGCGAGCTTGCTCGCGATGGCGCTCTGATAGTCAATGCCCCCCTTGACTGACACACCGCCATCGCGAGCAAGCTCGCTCCCACAAAGGTTTAGGCCTCAATTTTAAAGCTTCGGACGACAGGCACCGTAATAGGTTTGCTTCACATGAATAGTAACCATTACTATTCATGCCCCGTTTCCACAGCGCGCCGTGATGACCCCCAAGCTGCCCCGCAGACCCGGCTTTTTCGAGCATTACGAAGAGTTGATCGGCACCTGGACCCGGCGCCTGCGCAATCGCCAGCAAGCCGAGGACCTGGCCCATGACACCTTCGTGCGGGTGCTTGAATCCGATTCGAGCGGGGTCGAGCAGCCACGGGCCTATTTGCATCAGACGGCACGCAACATTGCAGTGGATGGCTATCGGCGCGAAGATCGACGGGGGGCCATGGAAGAGGCTGTTATCGACCCTGGTCAGTCGTTTTCGGACGACCCGGAGCACTTCATGCACGCGATCCAACTGGCGGACTCCATCGAGCGGGCGCTTGCCGAGCTGCCGGCCAACTGCCGCACGGTGTTCGTCTGGCAGAAGATCGAAGGCCTCACCCAGGCGGAAATCGCCGAGCGCCTGGGCCTGTCAAAAAACATGGTTGAAAAGTATATGATCCGCACCCTGCGGCATCTGCGCGATCGCCTGGACGGAGCGGGCCAATGATCCGTCGCCTTCTTCCACCTGAGCCACAGGACCTTCCATGATGGATAGCCGTGAATGCCCGTGCGGGCAGGACAGGGTTCGCGATGCGGCGGCGCAATGGTTCGTGCGTTTGCAAGCGCCCGCCATGAGTGTCGAGGAGCGCCAGCGTTTCGAAGCCTGGCTGGACGAACATGCCAACCACCGTGATGAAATTCAGTTGCTCCAGGGTATCTGGAGCGCCACGGACCTGCTGCCCAGGGAACGCCTGCGAGCACTGTGCGAACCACCCGCCGAACGGCCCAAGCGTCGGCCGCTGCTGCGCTACGTCATTGCCGCCGGCCTGTTCGCGGTGGCGCTGGGGTTGGGGCTGTTCAGCGGTTTGAGTTCTTCCACCGACTACAGCGGCGAATACGCCACCGCCCTTGGTGAGCGTCGGCATATTGCCTTGCCGGACGGTTCGATGATCGACCTCAACAGCCGCAGCCGGGTGCGTATTCAATTCGCACACCGTCAGCGCCGGGTGGAACTGGCCGAAGGCGAAGCCCTGTTCAGCGTCGAACACGATGCAGGCCGGCCATTCACCGTCGATGCGGGCAACGGCCAGGTGACGGTGACCGGGACGCGGTTCGATGTGCGCCGCGATGCCGACAAGACCCGGGTGGCGGTGGCGCAGGGCAGCGTCAAGGTCCAGGGACGTGCCGCGTCCCCGGCTCAGTTGGTCAGCCTGACAGCGGGCCTTGGCACCCAGATCGATGCCCAGGGCAACGTCGCCACGCCTTACGCGGTCAACACCGAGGCGCTCACCGCCTGGCGCAATGGCAAGCTGGTGTTCAACGACGCGCCGCTCAAGGAAGTGGCTGAAGAAGTCTCTCGTTATCGCACCCAGCCCCTGCGGGTCGGTAGCGCGGCGGTGGGCAACCTGCGCCTGACCAGCGTGTTCCGCGCCGACGACCCCGAGGCGCTGCTCAAGGCACTGCCGAACATCCTGCCGGTGGCCGTGCGCAACCTGGATGACGGCAGCCAGGAAATAATCGCACGATAGATTCAGGTTTTTTCCGAGTTCTTCGTCTTCTTGTCCAACTGCAACTGGTTTGCATTAACAGACGCGTATTCTTGCGATCAACAGGACAAGGTTCGACGTGAAAACCACCGCCAAAAACAACAACCGTACCCACGTACGCTGGCTACCCCTGGCCCTGACTCTGGCGGTCAGCGCCGCTGTGCCCCAGGCGTTCGCCGATCAGGCCGACAGCGCCATTCACATCCAGGCGCAACCGTTGGGGCAAGCCTTGAGCCAGCTCGCCCAGCAGACTGCGTTGCAGGTGTTCTTCAGCCCCGAATCGGTGGCCGGCAAACAAGCGCCGGCGGTGGACGGTCACTTGTCCCCGGAAGCGGCCTTGCGCCAATTGCTGCAGGGCAGCGGCCTGCAATACCAAATCGATAAGGGCTCGGTGACCGTGTTACCAGCACCTTCGGCGCCCAACGCCGGCCCGCTGGAACTGGGGGCGACTGAAATCCAGGTGGTTGGTGACTGGCTCGGGGATGCCAATGCCGAAGTGGTGCAGAACCACCCCGGTGCGCGTACGGTGATCCGCCGCCAAGCGATGGTGGAGCAGGGCGCCATGAACGTCGGCGACGTGCTGCGGCGGGTGCCGGGGGTGCAGGTGCAGGAGGCTAACGGTACCGGCGGCAGCGATATTTCCCTGAACGTCGGCGTGCGCGGCCTGACCTCACGTTTGTCGCCACGCTCCACGGTGTTGATCGACGGCGTACCGGCAGCGTTCGCGCCCTATGGCCAGCCGCAACTGTCCATGGCGCCGATTGCCCTGGGCAACCTGGACAGCGTCGACGTGGTGCGCGGCGCCGGCTCGGTGCGCTACGGGCCGCAGAACGTCGGTGGAGTGATCAACTTCGTGACCCGTGCCATTCCGGAGAAGGCCACCGGTGAAATCGGCACCACCCTGGAAACCTCCCAGCGCGGCGGCTGGAAGCACATCGACACGGCCTTCCTCGGCGGCACCGCCGACAATGGCTTGGGCGTGGCCCTGTTGTATTCGGGCGTCAACGGCAACGGGTATCGCCGGAGCAACAACGGCAACGACATCGACGACGTGATTCTCAAGACCCATTGGGCGCCGACCGATGTCGACGACTTCTCGCTGAACTTCCACTACTACGACGCCAAGGCCGACATGCCCGGCGGCCTGACCCAGGCCCAGTACGACGCGGACCCGTACCAGTCCGACCGCGACTGGGACAACTTCAGTGGCCGGCGCAAGGATGTGTCGTTCAAGTGGATCCGCCAGATCAATGAGCGCACCCAGGGCGAAGTGCTGACCTATTATTCCGACAGCTACCGTGGCAGCACCATCGCCTCCCGGGACCAGCGCAACCTGGTGTCCTACCCGCGCACCTATTACACCTTCGGCATCGAGCCGCGGGTGTCCCACGTGTTCGACCTGGGCCCCACCACCCAGGAAGCCAGCGTCGGGTATCGCTATCTCAAGGAAGGCATGCACGAAGAGGCCAGTCGCCTGGCGTTGCGTAATAACGAACCGGTGGTGCGTCCGGGGGCCGACGGCCACGTCTACCAGGACCGTACCGGCGGCACTGAAGCCCACGCGGTGTATATCGATGACAAGATCGATGTCGGCCAGTGGACCATCACTCCGGGCATCCGCTTCGAAAGCATCAGCACCGAATGGCACGACCGCCCGGTGCTCGACACCGCCGGCCGCCCCGTGCAGGAAAAACGTCGCAGCATCGACAGCAACGAACCGCTGCCGGCCCTGAGCGTGATGTATCACCTGTCCGATGCCTGGAAGCTGTTCGCCAACTACGAGACTTCGTTCGGTAGCCTGCAATACTTCCAGCTCGGCCAGGGCGGCGACGGCAACAACACCGCCAACGGCTTGAGCCCGGAAAAGGCCAAGACCTACGAGATCGGCACGCGTTACAACGATGACGTGTGGGGCGGGGAAGTAACGCTGTTCTACATCGACTTCGACGACGAGCTGCAATACATCAGCAACGACGTGGGTTGGACCAACATGGGCGCGACCAAGCACCAGGGGCTGGAGGCTTCGGTGCACTACGACATGGCCGCGTTTGACCCACGCCTTGAAGGCCTCACCGCCAACGCCGGTTTCACCTACACCCGCGCGACTTACGAAGGCGAGATCCCGAGCTTCAAGGGCCGCGACCTGCCGCTCTATTCCCGCCAGGTGGCCAATGTGGGCCTGCGTTACGAGGTCAATCGCTGGACCTATAACCTCGACGCCTTTGCCCAGTCCAAGCAGCGCTCACCGGGCAACAACGTGAACGCCGATGGCAGCTTCAGCGGCGACTACATCACCGATGGCACCGCCGATGGCCAGTACGGCGACATGCCGGGCTACGTGCTCTGGAACGTGCGCGCCGGCTATGACTTCGGTGTACAGCTGTCGAACCTGAAAGTCGGCGCCGGGGTGAAGAACCTGTTCGATCACCAGTACTACACCCGCTCCAGCGACAACAACTCGGGCATTTACGTCGGTGCACCGCGTACGTTCTTTGTGCAGGCGAGTGTGGGGTTCTGATCGAGGACCAGGCCCTGGGGCTTGGAACACATTGCCAGGGGCTGAAATACAATCCAGTGGCGAGGGAGCTTGCTCCCGCTGGGTCGCGAAGCGACCCCAAAACCTGCTGAATGCGGCGCCTCAGGCACACCGCATCCACTGGTTTACGACTGCTTCGCAGCCGAGCGGGAGCAAGCTCCCTCGCCACAGGTTTACTTGCTAGCCAAGGCTCCTGGAGGCATCAGACCTTCAAGACTTTCCCGCTGACGGCCACTACCACCAACGACAACGCAATCAACCCAAACGCAAAGCTCAAGCTGCTGCCATGGGCGACGAAGCCGATCAGTGCCGGACCGGCGAGGATGCCGGCGTAGCCGATGGTGGTGATGGCCGGTACGGCGATCGCTTCCGGCATCAGGGTCTGTTTGCCGACGGCGGTGTACAGCACCGGTACGATGTTCGAACACCCGGCACCCACCAACGCATACCCCAGCAGCGCCGCCTGCCACATCGGCGCGAGGGTCGCCAGCAGGAACCCCGCGGCGGCGATCGCCCCGCCATAGATGATCACGCGTTTGGCCCCCAGGCGATGCACCACCGAGTCGCCGGTCAGGCGGCCGACGGTCATGGTCAGCGCGAAGGCGGCATAACCCAGCCCGGCATAGGCGGTATCCACCGCGCGCTCGGTGGTCAGGAACACGGCGCTCCAGTCCAGCACCGCACCTTCGGCCAGGAACACGATGAAACAGAGGATGCCGATAAACAGCACCACGCCATGGGGAATGGCGAACGCCGGTCCCGAGCTTTCACTGCCGTAGGCCAACAGGTGCGGCGCCGCCTTGAACAACGCTACCAGCAGCACGCCATTGACCACCAGCGTCGCCCCCAGCGGCGAAAGCCCCAGGCCGAGGAGGGCGCTCACGCCGGCCGCGCCAATGATCCCGCCGAGGCTGAACATGCCGTGGAAACCCGACATCATGGTCTTGCCACTGGCCCGCTCGACGATCACTGCTTGCAGGTTCACGGTCGAGTCCACGGTGCCGAGCCCGGCGCCAAACAGGAACAACGCGGCCACCAGCCAGGGCAGGGAAGTCATTGTCGCCAGCAACGGCAACGCCAGGCAGATCAGAATCGTGCCGCCGCTGAGCACCCGACGGCAGCCGAACCGCGTCGCCAGCGCACCGGAAATCGGCATCGCCAGGATCGAGCCGACCCCCAGGCATAACAGCAGCAAGCCGAGGGTGCCTTCATCGAGGTTCGCCCGCACCTTGGCGTAAGGCACCAGTGGCGCCCAGGCGGCGATGCCGATGCCGGCGATGAGGTAGGCGATGCGGGTGGACATCTGTTCCAGGCGTCCGGGGACAAAGGTGGGCGGGGGCGTAATGGCAGTCATGAAACGTCCTTGGTTTTCGTGCGGTGCGGTGGTGCAGGCAAGCAGGGGCCTATGCTTGCACATCCACTGACCGCACCGCGACCCCAAGGTGCCAAAGCCCTGAAGTACCCTCCTTGGACGGCACGGGTCATTGATCCTGATTCACCAGCCAGGTTATGGCGCAAAGATTTGGCTGTATGAAGCAGGCTTCGCCTAAACTACCGGCCCCTCCTAGCTTCCTCCGGACCCGATGCATGGCACCGTTCTACGACGCACGCGGCAATATCTATGGAGTCGTTTCACCGCAGCAGGTCCGTGGCCATGGCATCGGTCTGCCTCAGTCGGCTGCCCAGGCCGCGCAGACCCGCGAGTCCTGGGCAACGGCGGCCGTGCACGCGTTCTGCGCCTGGGCGCCGGGTGAGGCGCCGCCGGATGCCAAGACGCATCGCAGTGATGGGTTGCTGATTGGCCCGTTCCAGAGTGAACCGCCCTTTGATCTGTTGATCGTCAATACCGATGGGACACTGGCCGAGCGCAGCGGCAATGGCCTGACGATTTTCTCCCAGGCCTTGCAAGAGCAGGGCTTGATGGCAGGGACCGGTGATTGCTTGCTGCAGGTCCATCACGCTAAACCCGACGGCTTGTCACCGCTGCAAACCTCGGTCCGCGCCGCTGAATTCGAAGGTGCCCAAGGTTTCTGGCTGGACCTGGGCAAACCGCTGTTCGGGCCTGGTGCCGTCGGTGCCCAGGACGTTGAGAGTGTGATGTTCAACCAGTGCGATGTCAGCCGTGTGGCGGCGCTTGAACGGTTGAACCCGGCGTGGGGCAACAGCCAGTTCGTGAACATTGGCAATCCTCATTGCGTGACGCTGCTGGACGGTGCCGAGGCGTTGCCGAGCAATTCGCAGATGCGTGCTGCGGCGCTGTCGCAAAGCCTGGTTCGCATCGCCTATGCCGCCCCGGGTGGCGCCGGGCTGCCGTGCCCCGCCGGGGTGAATCTGCAATGGGCCAGTCTGGAAGCCGAAGGGCGAATCGCGGCGCGGGTGTTTGAGCGCGGCGAAGGCCCAACC
Source organism: Pseudomonas sp. NFACC04-2 (assembly GCF_900119265.1). Lineage (NCBI taxonomy): Bacteria > Pseudomonadati > Pseudomonadota > Gammaproteobacteria > Pseudomonadales > Pseudomonadaceae > Pseudomonas > Pseudomonas sp. NFACC04-2. The sequence continues at coordinate 10,424 of NZ_FPJC01000039.1, read as the reverse complement.
GCGTCCTCGGGCACCAGTGCCAGCGCGGTGGCCAGTGCTGCGTGGCGGGTGGGCTGGGTGAAGGCGGGGCCGGTGAATGTCGTGATGCCTGGCGGCACTGCGCCGATTTTGCTGGAGGAGCAGGGTGGGAAGTTGGTGCGGGTGAGTTTGTTCGGCGCTGCTCGGTTCGTACCTTAGGTTTCAATGCTCCAGATGTTTCTGTTGTGCGAACGATGACGCCTTCGCGGGCAAGCCCGCTCCCACAGTTGATCTTCAGTGAACAAAAAATGTGTGCGGCGCTGACCCAGTGTGGGAGCGGGCTTGCTCGCGAAGACGGTGGCACATCCAACATCAATGCAACTGAAACACTCTCGCGAGCAAGGTTTAGGGGTGTCAGCCCAGTTGCGGGGCAAACTCCACCACCGGCATCTGCCGCTTCATTAGCACTTCGCCATTGCGAATCGAGTAGAGCGGCAAGCCCTGGCTGCGGATCACTTCGTAGTCGCTGTCCGCCGACAGGATCAGCAGGTTCGCCGGGCGGCCGGGTTCCAGCCCGTAGCGCTCGCCCAAGGCCATGGCCTTGGCGCTGTTGTCGGTAACCAGGTCCAGGGCGCTTTGCAGGTTGCGGTAGCCGAGCATGTGGCAGATATGCAGCCCGGCTTCCAGCACACGCAGGATGTTGCCGTTGCCCAGGGGATACCACGGGTCGACGATGGAGTCCTGGCCGAAGCACACGTTCATCCCGGCTTCGAGCAGTTCATTGACCCGAGTGACCCCACGGCGTTTGGGGAAAGTGTCGAAACGCCCCTGCAGGTGAATGCTTTCGGTCGGGCAAGAGACAAAGCTGATGCCCGAATGCCCGAGCAGGCGGAACAGCTTGGCGCAGTAGGCGTTGTCGTAGGAGCCCATGGCCGTGGTGTGGCTGGCGGTGACGCGAGCGCCCATGTCGCGGCTGCGGGCTTCTTCGGCGAGCACTTCGAGAAAGCGCGAGTGCGGGTCGTCGGTTTCGTCGCAATGCACATCCACCAGGCAACCGGTGCGTTCGGCCAGGTCCATGAGGAATTTCACCGAGCTGACGCCCTGGTCGCGGGTGTACTCGAAGTGGGGAATGCCGCCCACCACGTCGGCGCCCATGCGGATCGCCTCTTCCATCAGCTCGCGGCCATTGCGGTAGGACTCGATGCCTTCCTGGGGAAACGCGACGATCTGCATGTCGATCAGGTGACGGCTTTGCTCGCGCACTTCCAGCATCGCTTTCAGGGCCGTCAGTTCTGGGTCGGTCACGTCGACGTGGGTGCGCACATGCTGGATGCCATGGGCGGCGAGGGTCTGGATGGTTTTCTTGGCGCGGGTGCTGGTGTCTTCCTGGGTGATGGTGGCCTTGCGTTCGCCCCAGCACTCGATGCCTTCGAACAGCGTGCCGCTCATGTTCCAGCGCGGTTCGCCGGCGGTGAGGGTCGCGTCCAGGTGGATGTGCGGCTCGACGAAGGGCGGGACCACCAGGTTGCCGCCGGCATCGAGGTCTTCCGGGCCCAGGCTGGGGGCTTCGGTCTGGCGGGCGATGTTGGCGATCAGTCCGTTTTCCAGGTGCAGTTCATGCAAGCCTTCGCGGTTGCGCAGGCGGGCGTTGATGATGTGCATCGGGCAAATCCTTTATAGGTCTTGTAGAGGTGTATCAGCGGTGCGAGTACCCATTACGCCGATCAATAACACATACGTTAGCGCGCCGGTGGCGATTCCTACCAGTGGCGCGACCCATGGCGAATTGAACGCGGCGAGTGTGCCGAGCCCATAGGCCAACAGCCCGGGCCAGTTGAACGCCGGCAGTTGCGCCTCGGCCAGGCGAGGATAGCGACCGCGCCAACGGAAAAAGAAATCGGCCATGATCACCCCGCCAATCGGTGGGATGACGGTGCCCAGCAGAATCAGGTACGGCACCAGCAGATCGTACATGCCGAACAGGGCCAGCAGCGTGCCGATCACCGCGCCGCCGAGGGTCACGGTCTTGCGCCGGCGGGTGCGCAGCAGGTTGCAACCGGCCACGGCGAAGTTGTAGATGGTGTTGTCCTGGGTGCTCCAGATGTTGAGCAGCAGCATGGCCATCGCCGCCATGGCGAAGCCCTGCAGCAGCAACACTTCGACCACGTCCGGTTGCTGATAGACGATGGCCCCGTAGGCGCCGATCAGCACCATCAGGCCGTTGCCGAGGAAGAAGCCGATCAGGCTCGCCAGCACCGCGACCTTCGCCGAGCGGGAGAAGCGTGTCCAATTGGTGGCCTGGGTCGCGCCGCTGACGAAGGTGCCGAACACCAGCGTGATGGCGGTGGACCAATCGAGACTGCCCGTCGGTACCACCGCCAGCAAGCCATCGAAGCCGCCGACCTTCACCGTTGCCACCCACATCGACAGCATCAGCAGCAACATCATGGCCGGTACGGCGATGTACGAAAGGATTTCCAGCCCGCGATAACCGATGTAGGCGGTGGCGCAGAATCCCAGGCCGAACAGCACCATCAACCCGAGCACCGTGCTCTCGCTCAATTCGAAATACTTGCCCAGCACCACTGCCGCCGTCGCCGTGCCCCAAGCGTACCAGCCGATCTGGGTGAACCCCAGGATCAAGTCACTGAGCTTGCTGCCCACCTCGCCGAAACAGAAACGTCCCATCAACACCGAATTGAGTCCGCTCTTGAACGCGATGTAACCCAGGCCGGCGGCATAGAGGCCCAGCAGCAGGTTGCCAATCACAATCACGGTGAGCATCTCGGCAAAACCGAACGCCACCCCCAGCTTGCCGCCGGCAAACATCGTGGCGGTGAAAAAGGTGAAGCCCAGCAGCACCATGGCCGTGGAGGCCAGGCCCTTGCGAGCATGCATCGGGACTTCGCTCAAGGGGTAGTCGTTGCCCGGATCATTCTGAGTCATGTGGCGGTCCTTGCGGATGAGGGGAATATCGCAAGCGTGCAGCGGCCGTGCCAAACGAGTGATCGCGAGATTATTTATAGACAATTCTGAGGATTGGGTGGGCGCAGGGATCGAAAGCGGTGCGCGAGTGATTCAAGTTGGAACACAGATCTCATTGCGCATGCAGATCCCCTGTGGGAGCGGGCTTGCTCGCGAATGCGGTGCGTCAGGTACGAATATATTGGCTGACACACCCCCTTCGCGAGCAAGCCCGCTCCCACAGGGATGCGGTTTCTTCAGGTGCAAGAGGACAATGGCAAAAACCGCAACAGCGCCGCCACGATGGCTTCCGGCGCGTCCTCCTGAACCAGGTGCCCGGCGTTCGGAACGGGATGCAGTTGTGCCCCCGGGATCATCCTTTGCAGAGCCCGGCCGCGTTCGATGGGGATCCACTGGTCATCCTCCCCCCAAAGGATCTGGGTCGGGCAGCGCACGTGCGGATACAGGCCCTCGGCTTCACGGGTGTAGCGTTCGTCCATCTGCGCGATCTGCCGGTAGAACGCTGCCTGGCCCGGCTCGCCGAGCCACGGCTGCACGTAGGGCGCCAACGCTTCGTCGGGGATGACCCGCTTGATCGCGCCGCGGACATAGGTGGGCACGATGGCCCGCTGAATGTAGTCGGGCAGGCCGCTGAAGGCCGCTTCATGCTGGCGGACATGCTGCACAAAGGGCGAACCCCAGGGCGACAGCGCCACGGGATCGATCAAGGTCAGGCTGCGGTAATCCTTGCCGTTGAGCAAGTGCGTGCGCAGGGCCGTGGCGCCGCCAAAGTCATGGGCCACCACGTCCGGGCAGTCCAGGCGCCAATGCTCCAGCAATTGTGCGAGCAACAGGTTTTGCACGCCGAGGGACACGTCGGCGTCGGGTTGCGCGGATTGGCCATACCCCAGCAGGTCGAAGTAATGCACCCGGTGGGTGGCGAAGAACAGCGGGGCGATCCGGTGCCACACGTAGGAAGAGAAGGGCGTGCCATGGACAAACACCAACGGCGGGCCATCGCCGTGGATGGCGTAGCGGATGGGGTATCCGTTGAAGTCGTAGGTTTGATCCAGCGGCCAGTGGGTCATGCTCGATACTCCCCTGAAAATGGCTCAGGGGAGCAAGCATAGGCCAATGCTGACGGGACAGGAACACAGTGATGGCAGCCGAGTCTGTGGGAGCGAGCTTGCTCGCGATTGCGGCCTGTCTGTCACCTAGGTGTTGAATGTGCCGCCGTCATCGCGAGCAAGCTCGCTACCACAGGTTTTATTCGCCGTGGTAGATGCAACCACTGGTGCAGGTCTCGTGGATGCGAATGGCACTGAGCTCCGGCAGCAACGGCTTCAACTCATTCCAGATCCACTTGGCCAATACTTCGCTGGTGGGGTTTTCCAGGCCAGGGATGTCGTTGAGGTAGTTGTGGTCCAGGCGCTCGTAGAGGGGCTTGAAGATCGCCTTGATCTCCGAGAAATCGCGAATCCAGCCGGTGTGCGGATCGATATCGCCGCTCAGGTGGATCGCCACCTTGAACGAGTGGCCATGAAGGCGGCCGCACTTGTGGCCTTCCGGCACGTGGGGCAGGCGGTGGGCGGATTCGAAGGTAAATTCTTTGAAGATTTCCACAGGTTCGGGCTCTTTAAGGTAGCGGTCGCGAGGCAGGCGGCGGAGTTTATCAGTTTGATAACGGCGTTGCGCGACCGTGCTGACTAAAGGGTCAGCAAACGCTCGCCCAAGCCACCGTTGGCCGTCAGCTCCAGGAACTCGTCACCGAGCCGGCGGCTCTCGTCCATCGCCGTGCGCCAGTATTTGCGGCGGCTCGAGTCATCGCCCATGAAGCGCTTGAAGTCGTTGCGGTCTGGCAGTTTGCCGTAAGGCAGGCGCGCCAGGTATTCCCGGGACGGTGCCAGCAATAGCACGTCCTGCAGACGGTCGACGCTGCCCCGGCGCCATGGTAGGCCCTTGTCGAACCAGCCGGGAATGACCCGATCGGTGAAATGCGGGTAGAGCACGATGTCCTCGCCGCTATAGGGCAGGTCGAGGTGGTAGTCCAGCAGACCGCCATCGCGGTAGGTGCCGGCACCGGCGCCCGGCAGGTCGCGCACGCCTTCCATCACCATCGGGATCGAGCCTGACGCCAGCAGGGCCTGGCGCAGGTTGCCGGCGGCCAACGGAACGAAACGCGACGGAAAGTCATTCAGCGGATGCAGGGGCGGGGCCAGGCGCGGGTCATGGATGATCAACCGTTCGAAATGCCGCGACAGCCGGGCACGGCCCCGAAGGTTGTCGGCGATCACCGACGATAAGCCCAGGCCCAGCCGGCCGCGATGATCCTGGGCGAGCAGGCCGTGGCTCTTGACGACCATGATGTTGAGCCGGTACCGCGGGTTATCGAGGATCGAGGTGTCGCGGCCGTCGAGCAAGTCGTCGAGCATGCGCTGTGAGCTCTGGCTGACACCGGCCATGGTCACGCCTTTGGCGAAGCTTTGTTCGTTGTACAAGGTGCCCAGGCGCCGGATCCCCTCGGCGGCGTCCGGCAGGCAGGCGCTGGCGAAGCGCCAGGCTCCCACCGAGGCCCCGATCAGCGAGCGTTCCCGGGGTGCGGCGGGCAGCCATTGGCCGAACAGCGCCAGGTCCAGCCCTTGGATGCCCAGGGCCTTGGGACCACCGGCGGCGCCGGGCAGGATGCCGACGTCGGCGGCGTTCAAGCCGGCCTGGCGAATCCGCCCGAACGCACGGGGGCCGGCCTTGAGGGTGAGGGCGGGGAGTTTGATGTGAATGGCGGTCATACCGGTCTCGAATGCGTACAGGCGGATGATTATAACGACACAAGACCCTGTGGGAGCGAGCTTGCTCGCGATAGCGGCGGCACATCCTGCATCGTTACAAGCTGACCCACCGCCATCGCGAGCAAGCTCGCCCCCACATTATTGATGTGGGTCCCATGATGGCGATTCAGTTTCAGTTAAGTTCACCCCGATACAGTCGCCCCGTGAAAGATTATAAAAAGGAGACAACCCATGAACCGCCTGACTGCCTTTTTCATCGCGACCCTCATGGCCCTCGGTACGAGCCTGACTCACGCACGAGACCTGAACGCGGACGAAGCCCGCAAACTGCAAGACGCTGGTACCATCCTGTCCTTTGAAGAACTCGACGCCGCTGCCCTGGCCGAGCACCCTGGAGCTACCTTGACCGATACCGAGCTGGACGAAGAGTACGGCAAGTACATTTACCAGGTGGACCTGCGCGATACGAAGGGCATCGAGTGGGACTTGGAATTGGACGCCACCGACGGCAAGGTACTCAAGAATCATCAGGATCTGTAATGAAGCTTAATTTATGCGCCCGCAGCCGATGGACGCTGGTGCTGCTGGCGTTTTGTTCGCTGGCCATGGCCCGGGACCTGGATCAGGACGAGGCCCTGCAACTGCGTCAGCAGGGTGTGATCCTGCCGCTCGAGCACCTGCTGCAACAGGCACTGGATCTGCACCCCGGCGCCAAGCTGCTGGAAGCCGAGTTGGAGGAGAAACACGGCGTCTATATTTATGAGGTCGAGCTGCTGGACACCGACGGCGTGGTGCGCGAACTGGACTTGGAGGCCAAAACCGGCCGCTTACTCAAAGATAAGGAAGACTGATGCGCCTGCTTCTGGTGGAAGATCATGTGCCCTTGGCCGATGAACTGATGGCCGGGCTTGCACGCCAGGGTTACGCCGTCGACTGGCTGGCCGATGGTCGCGACGCGGTGTACCAGGGCAGCAGCGAGCCCTACGACCTGATCATCCTCGATCTCGGCCTGCCGGGCGTGCCGGGGCTCGACGTGTTGGCCCAATGGCGCGCTGGCGGCCTGGCCACGCCGGTGTTGATCCTCACCGCCCGCGGTTCCTGGGCCGAGCGTATCGAGGGCCTCAAGGCCGGGGCCGACGACTACCTGACCAAACCCTTTCATCCTGAGGAGCTGCACCTGCGGATCCAGGCGCTGCTGCGCCGCTCCCATGGCCAGGTCAACCAGCCGACGCTCAAGGCTGCCGGATTGCACCTGGATGAGAGTCGCCAATGCGTGGTCCGCGACGGCACCGACATCCAGCTCACGGCCGCCGAATTTCGCCTGTTGCGCTATTTCATGCTGCATCCCGAGCAGATCCTTTCCAAAAGCCATCTCGCCGAGCACCTGTACGACGGTGAGACCGAGCGCGATTCCAACGTGCTGGAAGTCCATGTCAATCACCTGCGGCGCAAGCTGGGGCGCAGCGTGATCGAAACCCGTCGCGGCCAGGGTTACCTGTTCGGCGGACAGGCGCAGTGAGATCCATCCAGCGGCGCCTGAGCCTGGGCCTGATCAGTGTGATGGTGGTGGTCGGCCTGGTCCTGGCGCAAACCAGTCTGTGGTTGTTCGAGCTGGGCCTGCAGCGTTACCTGGAAGCGGGGCTGCGCAATGACAGCGAGAACCTGCTGGTGGCCCTGGTGCGCGGCCCGCAGGGCTTGCAATTGGATGAGCGCCGCCTGTCGCCGGCTTATCAGCGGCCGTTTTCCGGGCATTATTTCCGCATTGATTTTGCCGATGTGCACTGGCGTTCCCGCTCCCTGTGGGACCAGGAATTGCCTCGGCTCGACCACCCCGGCCTGCACAGCAACTTGCAGCTGGGCCCCGAGGGCCAGAAGCTGCTGGTGCTGCGTACCGATTATCGACGGCTGGGCCAGGCGATTTCCATCAGCGTGGCCCAGGACTACACACCCGTGCGTGACAGTTTCCGGCGGATGCAGCAGATCGGCCTCGGCCTCGGCTTGGCGGGGTTGTTGTTGATTCTGTTATTGCAACGCATCACCGTGCACCGTGCCTTGCGCCCACTGGATCGGGCCCGAGAGCAAATCGCTCAATTGCAGCGTGGGCAACGCTCGCAACTCGATGAGCAGGTGCCCCGGGAACTGGAACCGTTGGTGGCGCAGATCAACCATCTGCTGGCCCACACCGAAGACAGCCTCAAGCGTTCGCGCAATGCCTTGGGCAACCTCGGCCATGCCTTGAAAACCCCGTTGGCGGTGCTGCAAAGTCTGGCGTCGAGCGAGAAGCTTGACCCGTATCCCGAGCTGCGCAAACTGTTTCTCGATCAACTGGAGCAGGTCCGCCAGCGCCTGAACCGCGAACTCAACCGTGCCCGCCTGTCCGGCGATGCCTTGCCCGGCGCGCACTTGGACTGCGACGCCGAACTGCCTGGGTTGCTGGCCACGCTGAACATGATCCACGGTGAACACCTGCACCTGAGCTACATCTCCCCGCCAGGCCTGCACCTGCCCTGGGACCGTGAAGACCTGCTGGAGTTGTTGGGCAACCTGCTGGACAACGCCTGCAAATGGGCCGATGCCGAGGTCCGCCTGACCATGACCGAGACGGCCGAGGGCTTCAGCCTGGCCGTGGAGGACGACGGCCCGGGCATCCCCGCGGACCGTCGCGACCAGGTGTTCAGCCGCGGCACGCGGTTGGATGAACAGACCGATGGACACGGCCTGGGTCTGGGCATCGTGCGGGACATCGTCGACACCTGGGGCGGGATGCTGGCGTTGGACGACAGCGAGTGGGGTGGATTGAAGGTCGTGATCGAGTTGCCCAAGCGCTGATCTCATGGCACCGCCCCCCTGTGGGAGCGAGCTTGCTCGCGATAGCAATCTATCGGTGGCTATCTATGTGGCTGAACGGACGCCATCGCGAGCAAGCTAGCTCCCACAGGGGGGCGGTGGTGGTCGTCAATATCGCGAGACTTGAAAACCCGCCCCACGGCCCTTGCAGCTTGCCGTCGCTTGCTGCAAAGTCGCGACCTTTTTGTCCGGTGGCTTTCCATCGCTGTGCTTTGAGGTAACGATGATAAATGCAGTAATTGCCGCGGTTGGCGTCATGCTGGTGCTCAGCCTGTCCCGTGTGCATGTGGTAATCGCGCTGATTATCGGCGCGTTGGTGGGTGGCCTGACGGGTGGCCTGGGGATCGAGGCGACACTCAAGGCGTTCAATGCTGGCCTGGGTGGCGGTGCGACGGTGGCGCTGTCCTACGCCTTGCTCGGAGCCTTCGCCGTGGCGATTGCCAAGTCCGGCATGGCCCACGCCCTGGCGGACAAAGCCCTGGCCCTGGTGGATCGCCAGGACGCCGCCGGCGGCACGGGCGTCAAGTGGGTGCTGATCGGCCTGCTGGGAACGGTCGCGGTCGCCTCCCAGAACATTCTGCCGATCCATATCGCTTTCATCCCGCTGCTGGTGCCGCCGCTTCTCTATGTGCTGACCAAGTTGCAATTGGACCGCCGATTGATCGCCTGCGTCATGACCTTCGGCCTGATCACCCCCTACATGTTCCTGCCGGTGGGCTTCGGCAATATCTTCCTCAACGAAATCCTGCTGGCCAACATCGCCCGCAGCGGCGTGGACGTCAGTGGCATCAACGTCACCCACGCCATGGGTATCCCGGCGCTGGGCATGGTGTTCGGCCTGCTGCTGTCGTTGTTCAGCTACCGCAAGAAACGCGTCTACGACCTGAAGAGGATCGCCCGGGTCGAGCAGGTGGCGGTGCGCTACAACCCCATGACCCTGCTGGTGGCGGGGCTGGCGATTGTCGCGGCGTTCGCCATCCAGCTCCTGGTCGACTCGATGATCATTGGCGCCCTGGTCGGCTTCCTGATTTTCTCGGTATCGGGTGTGGTGCGCTGGCGCGAGACCGATGACCTGTTCACCGAAGGCATGAAGATGATGGCGATGATCGGCTTCATCATGATCGCCGCCTCAGGCTTTGCCGAAGTGATGAAGGCCACCGGTGAAGTCCAGAGCCTGGTGGAAACCTCGGCGGCCTGGATCGGCCACAACAAGGGCATCGGCGCGCTGATGATGTTGTTGGTGGGGCTGCTGGTGACCATGGGCATAGGCTCGTCGTTTTCCACGGTGCCGATCCTGGCGACGATTTTCGTGCCGCTGTGCCTGCAACTGGGCTTCAGCCCGCTGGCGATCGTCTGCATCGTCGGCACCGCCGGCGCCCTGGGCGATGCGGGCTCGCCCGCCTCGGACTCGACCCTGGGCCCGACCTCCGGCCTGAACATCGACGGCCAGCACCATCACATCTGGGACACCGTGGTCCCGACCTTCATCCACTACAACCTGCCGCTGCTGGCGTTTGGTTGGGTGGCGGCGATGGTGTTGTAGCCTCAAGACCGAATCGCTTCAATCGCGAGCAAGCTGAACTGGTCAACTAATTTTGGACACCAGTTACGGTTTCATGCCGCCAGTTTCTCCATAGCTACAGGCGACCGGTAGTCGTTGTAGCTATGGAGTCTGACGTTGTTGTAACGCATCACATAACGCTGCACATCCACACGAGCTTCATGCTCCGAGCTGTAGCCATCTTCTGGTACCCACTCTGACTTCAGGCTCCCAAAGAAACGCTCCATCGGGGCGTTGTCCCAGCACTCACCTTTGCGACTCATGCTTTGCAGGAGTCCATGCTTACGCATTTCATTCCTGAATTTGTG
>NZ_FPJC01000038.1:30061-36600 GCF_900119265.1 Pseudomonas sp. NFACC04-2 | reverse complement strand
CGCCAGCAACCCCACGACCATGTCGATACCGCGTTCGACGCAGATCGCCACCCGCGAATCGGGCTGCACGCCCTGCTTGCGCAGGTAATGGGCCAGGCGGTTGGCCCGTTCGTTCAACTCGCGGTAGCTCAGGCGCTGCTCGCCACGAATCACCGCCACGGCCTCCGGCGTGAGCCGGACTTGGTCCTCGAACAACCCGTGAATCGTCTGCTGCCGCGGATAGTCGGCCTCGGTGGCATTAAATGTCACCAGCAGCTGCTCACGTTCCGAGGCCGGCAGGATCGACACGTGCTGCAAGGACAGGTCCGGCTGCTGCTCGAGCATCCAGACCAGGTTCTCCAATGCCTGGCGCATATACCCGCCAATGCGTTGGGCGCCCATTCCGGCCAGGGCCAGTACGCTGAGACTGAAGCCTTCGCCCAAATCATCCACCGACAAGGTCAGCGGATAGTTCGTGCCCTCTGCGCCTCCCAGCGCATGCAAACCTTCCCATGCTTCAAGAGTCTGGGTCGAAAGTGCTTGGGCCGTATTGCTATGCCGATAGTTGAGCAAGGCACCGAACAGCGGAGCGGGTGCAGACACGCCGCTGCAGCGCTGGGCCAAAGCCAGCGAAGCATGCTCGTGACCGAGCAAGGCCGTCAGGCTGGCGTGGGTGTTTTTTACACCTTCGCGCACGCCCTGCCCGGCCAGTTTCACGCGCAGCGGCAGCGTGTTGATGAACATGCCCAACGCGCGGTCGGCACCGTCACCGCCCTGCATCCGCCCCATCAATACCGTACCGAAGACCACGTCCTGCTTGCCCGAAATAGCCCCCACCACTCGCGCCCAGGCCAAGTGGTGCAGGCTGGCGGCGCTGACGCCCAACTGGCGGGCCTGCGCCCGCAAGCGACGGCTCAACGAGGCGTCGATCGGCAAGTGGGCTTCTTCGATCACCGACTGGCCTTCAGGCACCTCGGCAAAACCCAGTGGCAAGGTCGGCTCATCGATATCGGCCAGCATTTCGCGGAAAAACGCTTCATGGGAATCACCGCCCACACCCAAGCGAACCTGCGCCACGTAGTTGCGATAAGGCACGGGGTCGGGCAATTGGTGGGCCTGACCAAGCAGGAACGCTTGCATTTCATCCTGCACCAGTTCCAGTGCCGTATGGTCTATCGCCATGTGGTGGAACAGCAGGATCGCCACCCAACGGTCGTGGTCACGATCCTGCGCGCAAATCAGCCGCATCAGCGGCGCCTGCCCTACATCCAGACGATGATGGCGGGTGTCGAAACGCTGTTGCAGTTGCCACACGGCATCACCGGCGGCCGGATCAAGCACGATTTCCTCCAACGTCAGCTTGGCCTCGTGCCAGACCACTTGCACCGGTTCATCCAGCCCCTCCCAAACCACTGAGGTGCGCAGAATGTCATGACGATTGATCACGCCCTGCAACGCCTGGGCAAAGTCGTCCAGGCGTGCCCTGCGATCGGCACCGAACAAGGACTGCAGCACATAGGGGTCGCCCTGCTCCGCCGCCAGGTGATGGTAAAGAATGCCTTCCTGCAACGGTGCCAGCGGGTAGATGTCCTGCACATTGCCCGCGCCGCCGGGCACCGTCTCGACAATCCGGTCGATCTCTTCCTGCGTCAGGTCAGCCAGGGGCAGCATGTCCGGCGTGATCCGGAATGCCGGGCTCAGCCAGTCGCCACCATTTCTCTCCAACAGGTCGAGCAGTTCCTGCTTATGGACGGCAAGGCGGTCCCACAGCGCGTGGTCCATTCCTTCGTCGTCGCCCAGGATCACGAGGTTGTCGCCGTCTTGTTGCAGACGGATCGGATGCTTGGACAGAGCTGCCATCAATTCGCTGAATTGCATCGAAGAACCTGCTTTTCTAGTTCGGAGTGGTTGACGATAAAAACGTGTTTTTCAGGTACGGCGCGGCGCCTGGACGGCGGTTGGGCCGACCTCGGCGCATGAGCCAAAGCGATGGATAATCGTCACGTTCAACCGAAGGCGGCGGTTTGCGAACCGCCGCCTTACAGGCCAAAAAAAATTAGAGCATTCGGTAGGTGATGTCTGTCATGGGAAGCAGGGACAAGCCCCAACGTCAGCCAGACAGGAGGTACAGATGGGCAGGATCAGGGCGATCGCCCTGCCCGGAAAGCCCGGGACAGGGCACTCACCCTTCGGTTGGAGGTTGCCGACTCAGATGCTGCGTCTGCGTGTCAGCGCGGGAATTTTCGTCATCGGCACATCAATATGTCGTACCTCGCCCACGGCGGCAGCCACCAGGGCCAGCGTCGGCTGGCCGAACAGCACACGGATATCGGCCTCCATGCCGTCCTTGCGCATGCGTTCGATCAGCGTCACAGCGAGCAACGAGTGACCACCCAGTTCGAAGAAGTGGTCATGCCGCCCCACCCGTTCGACCTTGAGCAACTCTGCCCACAGCGCGGCAAGCTTGATTTCCATGTCGCCTACGGGAGCTTCATACAGACGCGTGGTGTACGCATTGCTGTCGGGGGCCGGTAGCGCCTTGCGGTCGAGCTTGCCGTTCGGCGTCAGTGGCAAGGCATCCAGGCGCACGTAGGCGACGGGTACCATGTAGGCCGGCAGTTGCGCTTGCAGGTGCGTGCGCAGGGCTTCGATGTCTACCGCTTCGTCCGGCGAGTGTTGAGTGAAATAAGCCACCAGGCGTTTGTCACCTGGCACGTCTTCACGGGCCACGACCACGGTTTCCTTGATGTTTGAAACCTGGGCGAGCTTGGCTTCGATCTCCCCCAGTTCGATGCGGAAACCGCGGATCTTCACCTGGTCATCGTTACGGCCGAGGTATTCGATGTTGCCGTCCGCCAGGTAGCGGCCCAAGTCGCCGGTCTTGTACATGCGGGCGCTTGGAACGGCGCTGAACGGATCTTTCAGGAAACGCTCGGCCGTGAGGTCGTCGCGGTTCAAATAACCACGAGCGACCCCGGCACCACCGATGTAGATTTCGCCCGGTACGCCCAGCGGCACGGGTTGTTTGTGCTCATCCAGCAGATAGAACTGGGTGTTGGCCACGGGTTTGCCGATGTGTGCGGCAAACCCGTCCTCGCGAGCCATCGATACCCAGCTTGAGTAAGTCGTGGTTTCCGAAGGGCCGTAGAGGTTGCACAGGCGTTTGACCTGGGTCTGTTCGAACAACGTCTCCACCAGGCTGCGTTTGAGCGCTTCACCGGCGACGTTGACCGTGTCGACGCCCTCGCCTACACCGCCAGATTCCAGCACCGCCTTGAGCGCCGAGGGCACGGTGTTGATCAGGGTGATGTCGTGCTCGCCCTGTTGCAGTTCCAGCACATTAGTGACCACTTCGATGCTGCCGCCCGAGGTCAACGGCGCGAAGCACTCGTAGACCGCCAGGTCGAAGTTCAACGAAGTCGAGAACAGGGTTTTCGACAGGGTTTGAGCGTCAAACGAGCGATGCGCCCAAGTCAGGAAGTTCACTGTGTTGCGGTGCTCGATCATCACGCCCTTGGGCAGACCGGTCGAACCGGAGGTGTAGATGACATAGGCCAGGTGAGAGGACGTCAGGCCAGTGACTTCAGGATTCTGGTCGGATTCGTCCTGCCACAAGCGGCTATCGAGATTGATCACCGCCATCGAGGCATCGCTCAACAAGCCGACTGTGGCGTCCTGCGCCAACACCGCCGCCGGCGCACTGTCTTCCAGCATGTAGGTGATGCGATCCAGCGGATACGCCGGATCCAACGGCACATAACCGCCGCCAGCCTTGAGGATCGCCAGTAGCCCCACGACCATGTCGATACCGCGTTCGACGCAGATCGCCACCCGCGAATCGGGCTCTACGCCCTGCTTGCGCAGGTAATGGGCCAGGCGGTTGGCCCGCTCGTTCACCTCTCGGTAGCTCAGGCGCTGCTCGCCACGGATCACCGCCACCGCCTCCGGCGTACGCTGGACCTGGTTCTCGAACAGACCATGAATCGTTTGCTGCTGCGGATAGTCGGCTGCAGTGGCGTTGAACGTCACCAGCAGCTGCTCACGTTCCGAGGCCGGCAGGATCGACAAACGCTGCAAGGGCATGTCTGGCTGCTGTTCGAGCATGCCGACCAAGTTTTCCAACGTGTGCTGCACATAACCGCACAGCCGCTGCGCACCAATGCGCGCCGGGGTCATGACGGTAAAGCTGAACGCTTCGCCCTGATCGTCCACCGACAACATCAATGGATAGTTGGTCCGTTCCTCGCCACTGAGAATCTGGATACCGTTCCAGGCCGACAATGCCTCGCTCGACACTGTCGTGGCGGTGTGACGGTAATTGAGCAAGGCACTGAACAACGGCGTCGGCGCCTGCACGCCACTGCAGCGTTGCGCCAGCGCCAATGCGGCGTGTTCGTGACCCAGCAACGCGGTCAGGCGGGCATGTGTCGCCTTGACCCCGGCTCGCACCCCCTGCGATCCCAGGCCAACCCGCAAGGGCAAGGTATTGATGAACATCCCCAACGCCCGGTCGGCGCCCTCGCCGCCCTGCATCCGGCCCACCAGTACCGTGCCGAACACCACATCGTTCTTGCCCGACACCTTGCCCAGGACTTGCGCCCAAACCAGGTGATACAGGCTCGCCGCGCTCACCCCGAGCTGACGCGCCTGGGCCCGCAACCGGCGACTCAGGTCGGCCTCGACCTCCTGGCGCACCTCTTCGAGGCCGCTGCCATCGCCTTGCACATCCTGCAAATCGAACGGCAACGTCGGCTCGTCGACATCGCCGAGCATGTCACGGAAAAAGGTTTCGTGTTCCTCGCGGCTCACGCCCAAGCGGGCCTGGGCCACGAAGTTGCGGTATGGCACCGACGCCGACAGCCGCTGCGCCTGGCCGAGCATGTGAGCCTCGATTTCCGCGGACAGCACCGTCAGTGACGTGACGTCGTCCACCAGATGGTGAAACAACAGCATGCCCACCCAGCGTTGGTTTGCCGGGTCTTGCGCATAGACGATCCGCATCATCGGTGCCTGGCGAATGTCCAGGCGGTAGAACCGGGGATCGAAACGCTGGTGCAACTGCGTGGCGATATCGCCCTGGGCCGGATCCAGCGCAACCGATTCGACACTCAATGGCGCGTCACGCCAGACCACCTGCATGGGCTCGGACAGGCCTTCCCAGAGCACACCGGTGCGCAGGATATCGTGCCGGGTAATGACGGCTTGCAATGCGTGGGCGAAATCCTCCAGACGCGTAAAACTGTCGAAACCGAATATTACCTGTTGCAGATAGGGGTCGCCTTCGGCGGCGGTGAGGTGGTGATACAGAATCCCTTCCTGCAGCGGCGCCAGGGCATAGATGTCCTGGACATTGGCCACTCCGCCCGGCACCGCCGCGACAATTCGCTCGATCTCTTCTTGAGACAGATCGGCCAGCGGCAGCATGTCCGGTGTGATGCGTGTGCAACCGGCCGGGATACCGTTGGCCGGCACCACGACTTCCCGGTAGCCACCGACGGCGTCGGCCAATGCGGCCAAGGTGGGCTGGCCGAACAAGACCCGCACATCGACGCTCAGGTCGACCTGGCGCATGCGCTCGATCATTTTCACCGCCAACAGCGAGTGCCCGCCCAGCTCGAAGAAGTTGTCGTGGCGACCGACTTGTTCGAGCTTGAGCAAGTCTTCCCAGATCCGGGCAATGCGGGCTTCCACTTCGCCTTGTGGGGCCTCGTACTCACGGGCGATCAGCGCTGAATGATCCGGTGCCGGCAAGGCCTTGCGGTCCAACTTGCCGTTTGGCGTCAGAGGCAAAGCGTCGAGTCGCACATAAGCACTCGGCACCATGTATTCCGGCAATTGCCCTTGCAAGTGGGCCCGCAAGGTTTCGATGTCGGCAGTCTCATCGGCAGAATGCATCGTGAAATAAGCCACCAGGCGCTTCTCGCCCGGTGCATCCTCACGGGCCAGCACCACAGCTTCCTTCACCGCGGCATGCTGCGCCAACCGGGCTTCGATCTCGCCCAACTCGATGCGGAAACCGCGAATCTTCACCTGGTCATCGTTGCGCCCCAGGTACTCGATATTGCCGTCCGGCAAGTACCGACCCAGATCCCCGGTTCGATACATCCGCGCATTCGCCCCACGGCTGAACGGATCCCGCAGGAAGCGCTCGACGGTCAGTTCCGGACGGTTCAGGTAACCTCGTGCCACCTGCACCCCGCCGATGTAAATCTCCCCGGCCACGCCCATGGGCACCGGTTGTCGATGGCCATCGAGCAGGTAGATCCGGGTGTTGGCTATCGGCTTGCCGATCGGCGTGCTGTCCGGCGTCTCCGCCCCCGCGCAGTCCCACGCCGTCACGTCCACCGCCGCTTCGGTCGGACCGTACAGGTTGTACAGGCTGGTGTGCGGCAATTGCGTCTTGAAGCGCCGCACCAGATGCCCCGGCAATGCCTCGCCGCTGCACATCACCCGCACCAGACCTTCGCACTGACTTGCCTCGCCATGGGCCAGGAACACATCGAGCATCGACGGCACGAAGTGCAGTGTGGTGATGCCCTGGGCCTGGATCACTTCGCGCA
>NZ_FPJC01000038.1:0-30051 GCF_900119265.1 Pseudomonas sp. NFACC04-2 | reverse complement strand
GTCTGCGCCAACACCGCCGCCGGCGCACTGTCTTCCAGCATGTAGGCGATGCGATCCAGCGGATAGGCCGGATCCAGCGGCACATAACCGCCGCCGGCCTTGAGGATCGCCAATAGCCCAACAACCATGTCGATACCACGCTCGACGCAGATCGCCACCCGCGAATCGGGCTCTACGCCCTGCTTGCGCAGGTAATGGGCCAGGCGATTGGACCGTTCGTTCAACTCGCGGTAGCTCAGGCGCTGCTCGCCACGAATCACCGCCACGGCCTCCGGCGTACGCTGGACCTGGTTCTCGAACAGACCATGAATCGTTTGCTGCTGCGGATAGTCGGCTGCAGTGGCGTTGAACGTCACCAGCAGCTGCTCACGTTCCGAGGCCGGCAGGATCGACAAACGCTGCAAGGGCATGTCTGGCTGCTGTTCGAGCATGCCGACCAGGTTTTCCAACGTGTGCTGAACATAACCACACAGCCGCTGCGCACCAATGCGCGCCGGGGTCATGACGGTAAAGCTGAACGCCTCGCCCTGATCATCCACCGACAATGTCAACGGGTAGTTGGTCCGCTCCTCGCTACTGAGTATCTGGATACCATTCCAGGCCGGCAATAGCTCGATCGCGGTTGTCGCCCCGGTATGACGGTAGTTGAGCAAGGCACTGAACAGTGGTGTTGGCGCTTGCACGTCACTGCAACGCTGTGCCAACGCCAAGGAAGCGTGTTCATGGCCCAGCAACGCGGTCAGACTTGCATGGGTCGCCTTAACGCCAGCACGGACGCCGGCTTGCGCAACGCTCACCCGCAAGGGCAGCGTATTGATGAACATGCCCAGCGCCCGATCGGCGCCCTCGCCGCCCTGCATCCGACCCATCAGCACCGTGCCGAACACCACATCGTCCTTGCCCGACACCTGGCCCAGGACATGCGCCCAAACCAGGTGATACAGGCTCGCCGCGCTCACCCCGAGCTGACGCGCCTGGGCCCGCAACCGGCGACTCAGGTCGGCCGCGACCTCCTGGCGCACCTCCTCGATGCCGCTGCCATCGCCTTGCACATCCTGCAAGCCGAACGGTAGCGTCGGCTCGTCGACGTCGCCAAGCATGTCGCGGAAAAAACGTTCGTGGGCTTCGCCACTCACACCCAGGCGGGCCTGGGCCACATAGTTGCGATACGGCATCGCGGCGCCCAACTGCGCCGTCTCCCCCGAGAGACAGGCCTGTATTTCGTGTTGCATCACGTCCAGCGCGGTGTGGTCCAGCGTCATGTGGTGGAACAGCAGCATCGCCAGCCAGCGGTCATTCTCCGCGTCGTGGGCATGTACAAGACGCAGCATCGGTGCCTGGGTAATATCCAGACGGTGATGCCTGGAATCGAAACGCTCATACAATTGCGCCGCGGCATTTCCGTCGACCGGGTCCAGGGCGACCTCTTGCCGTCTCAGCGGGGCTTTGCGCCAGACGATCTGCAAGGGTTGCTCGAACCCTTCCCAACGTATCGAGGTCCGGAGAATGTCGTGACGATCGATGACCTGTTGCAACGCGCGCGCGAAGTCTTCCAGACGGCCCCGGGTCTCGAAAGCGAACAGCGTCTGGAGCAGGTAGGGATCGCCCTGCTCGGCCGAGAGGTGATGGTAGAGAATACCTTCCTGCAGCGGGGCCAGCGGATAGATGTCCTGCACATTGCGCGCACCACCCGGTACTGTCGACACGATGCGCTCGATGGCGTGGGGGTCCAGAGCGACCAGCGGCAGCATCGCCGGGGTGATGTGTTCACAATCCAAGGGAATCAAATTCGCCGGGACATTGACCTCACCGCCACTGCCGACGGCGGCGGCCAGCGCGGCCAGGGTCGGTTGACTGAACAGCACGCGCACGTCGGCACTCAAGCCGGCCTGGCGCATCCGCTCGATCAGGCTGACGGCCATGAGCGAATGGCCGCCCAGCTCAAAGAAATTGTCGTAACGACCCACCTGCTCGACCTTGAGCAGCTCGGACCAGATCCGCGCCAGCGCCGTTTCGACCTCGCCTTGCGGGGCTTCGTAGCCGCGCCCCGAATAGGCCTCGCTGTCCGGGACAGGCAAGGCCCGATGGTCGAGCTTACCGTTCGGGGTCAGCGGCAAGGCATCCAGGCGCATGTAGGCCGCGGGCACCATGTGGCTGGGCAGGTGCACCTGCAATTGTTCGCGCAGGCTATCGGCTGTCAGCG
This sequence comes from Pseudomonas sp. NFACC04-2, assembly GCF_900119265.1. Classification (NCBI taxonomy): domain Bacteria; kingdom Pseudomonadati; phylum Pseudomonadota; class Gammaproteobacteria; order Pseudomonadales; family Pseudomonadaceae; genus Pseudomonas; species Pseudomonas sp. NFACC04-2. The sequence goes on along the minus strand of NZ_FPJC01000038.1, from coordinate 27,848 downwards.
CTTGATCCAGGGTGTCGTGCGCCGTGTAATACGCCACCAGGCGCAGGTCATCCGGGGCCTCTCCCACTGCGACGACAACGGCCTCCCGGACTCCGGCGCAAGCACCAAGCCTGGCTTCTATTTCACCCAGTTCGATGCGCAAGCCGCGGATCTTCAGTTGGCTGTCGTTGCGCCCCAGGTAGTCGATGTTGCCGTCCGGCAAGTAGCGCCCCAGGTCACCGGTGCGGTACATCCGCGCGTCCTGCCTGGCGCTGAACGGGTCCTTCACAAAGCGCTCGGCGGTCAACTGCCCCCGGTTCAAATAACCCCGGGCAACCCCGGCGCCACCAATGTACAGCTCACCCGCCACGCCGACCGGAACCGGTTGCAGGTGGGCATCGAGCAGGTAGACCTGGGTGTTGGCCACCGGCTTGCCGATATGCAACACCGTTTGCGAGGCATCGATCCGCCCCGAGGTGGCCACCACCGTCGTTTCCGTGGGGCCGTAGTTGTTGATCAGTTCGAAGGGCAGATCGGCCGGTAGCTTGCGCAGGCGGTCGCCACCAATCAGCAAGGTACGCAGTTGATCGTGCCCCAGGTTGCGGCCAAACGCGTATTCGGCGATGGGCGTGGGCAGGAAGCACACATCCAGCGCCTGGGCCTGCCACCAGTCGAGCAGTGCACCGACGTCTTCGCTGCCGGCATGGGCCGGTGGCAACAGCAACGTCGCCCCCGCACACAACGAAGGCCAGATCTCCCAGGCCGCCGCATCGAAACCGAAACCGGCGACACTGGAGGTGCGGCTACCGCGTTTCACATCGAAGGCCTGGCAATGCCAGCCCACCAGGTTGCTGAGGTTGCGATGCTCGACCATCACGCCCTTGGGCAGACCGGTCGAGCCGGACGTGTAGATCACGTACGCCAGGTGACGGGCTTCGAGCCCCGGCACCTCGGGGTTGGAGACGGACTCGTCCTGCCAATCGGCGCTATCGAGCTCGATGACCGGCACCGCGCCAGCGGCCAGCAAACCCCGGGTGACGGCCTGCGCCAACACCGCGACCGGTGCACTGTCCTGCAACAGGTAGGCAATACGTTCCGTTGGGTAGGTCGGGTCCACGGGGACATAGCCCGCGCCGGCCTTCAGCACGCCCAACAGGCCGACGACCATTTCCAGGCTGCGCTCGACACAGATCGCCACCCGATCGTCCGGGCAGATGCCCAGGGCCAGCAGGCGATGCGCAACCTGGTTAGCCCGGGCGTTGAGCTCACAGTAAGTCAGGCTCTGGCCTGCATGCACCACTGCCAGCGCTTGCGGATGTGCCGCGGCCTGAGCTTCGAACTGCCGATGAATCAGCGGGTCATGGGCATAGGTCGTCCCTGTCGCATTCCAGCTTTCAAGGAGTTGCTTACGTTCGGCCAGCGGCAATATTGCCAGGCTGTGCATCGGCGTCTGCGGCGCATGTTCCAACGCATCGACCAGATTTTCCAGCGCCACTTGCATATAGCCACAGATGCGTTGGGCACCGACCCGGGACTCGACCAGCACCGTCAGGCTGAAGTCTTCACCCAGGTCATCGACGCTCATCGTCAACGGATAATTGGTGCGTTCTTCGCTCTCCAGTATCTCGATACCCTGCCAGGCTGACGAGGTTTGCAGCGCGATGGGCTCGGCGACCGAATGACGGTAGTTGAGCAATGCACTGAACAAGGGCATCGGTGCAATCACGCCGCTGCAACGCTGGGCCAACGCCAGGGAGGCATGTTCATGGCCCAACAAGCCGCTCAACCGCGCATGGGTCGCCCGTACAGCGTCGCGTACGCTTTGCGCACCGACCTGCACGCCAATCGGCAAGGTGTTGATGAACATTCCCAAGGCGCGGTCGGCCCCCTCGCCGCCCTGCATCCGCCCCATCAGCACGGTGCCGAACACCACGTCTTCGCGCCCCGAAACCCGGCCCAGCACCTGGGCCCAGGCCAGGTGATGCAAGGCTGCCGCACTCACCCCCAAGCGACGGGCCTGGGTCCGCAGGCGTCGACTCAAGTCGGTCGCGACAGCCTGCCGGGCTTCTTCGATACCGCTGCCATCGCCACGGACCTCCTGCAAGCCGAACGGCAGCGTCGGTTCGTCGATGTCGCCGAGCATCGCGCGGAAAAACCCTTCGTGCTCTTCACGACTCACCCCCAGGCATACCTGGGCCACATAGTTGCGGTAAGGCACCGCATCACCCAACTGACCGGCTTGGCCCGACAGGTGCGCCTGCATCTCGTGACGCACCACTTCCAGCGCCGTATGGTCGAGCGCCATGTGATGGAACAGCAAGGTCGCCAGCCAACGCTGGTTGACGGCGTCCTCTGCGAAGCGGACGCACATCAACGGCGCCTGGCGGATATCCAGGCGCTGGTGACTGACGTCGAAGCTCGCCTTCAACTGCGCGAGAATGTCACCCTCTTCATCGTGCGGGATAACCTGTTCAACACCCAGTACCGCCTTGCGCCAGACCACTTGCACCGGCTCGTCCAGCCCTTCCCAGGCCATGGATGACCTCAAGATGTCGTGGCGGTCAACGACGCTTTGCAGGGCCTGGATGAACGCGTCGAGGCGTTCGCGGTTGTCGAAGGCGAACTGCGTTTGCAGCACGTAAGGGTCGCCTTGTTCAGCGGCGAGGTGATGGTAAAGGATGCCTTCCTGCAGCGGCGCCAACGGATAGATGTCCTGCACGTTGCGCGCACCACCCGGCACGGTGGACACGATGCGGTCGATGGCATCCTGGTCGAGGCTTGCCAGCGTCAGCATGTCAGGCGTGATCCGCTCGCAGTCGAGCGCGATCCGGTTGGCTGGCACCACGATTTCGTTGCTGCCTCCCACTGCCGCCGCCAACGCCGCGAGGGTTGGCTGGCCGAACAATATGCGCACGTCGGCGCTCAAGCCGGCCTGGCGCATGCGCTCGATCAGCGTGACCGCCAGCAGGGAATGCCCGCCCAGTTCGAAGAAGTGATCATGGCGACCGACCTGTTGCAGGCCCAGCAAATCCTGCCAGATTTGCGCCAAGGTGGTTTCAGCCTCGCCTTGCGGGGCTTCGTAGCCACGGGTGATGACGGCATCGAGGTCTGGTGCCGGCAGGGCCTTGCGGTCGAGCTTGCCGTTCGGCGTCAGGGGCAAGGCATCCAGGCGCACGTAGGCCACCGGCACCATGTAGGTTGGCAACAACGCCTGCAGGTAGGCACGCAAGGCTTCGATGTCGACCGAATCGTCTGGCGAATGCTGAGTGAAATAGGCGACCAGGCGCTTGTCGCCCGGTACGTCTTCACGGGCCAGGACTACGGTTTCGTTCAAGACATCGTGTTGCGCGAGCTTGGCTTCGATTTCTCCCAGCTCGATGCGGAAACCGCGGATCTTCACCTGGTCGTCGTTACGGCCGAGGTATTCGATGTTGCCGTCCGCCAGGTAGCGGCCCAAGTCGCCAGTCTTGTACATGCGGGCGTTCGGAGCCGTGCTGAACGGGTCCTTGAGGAAGCGTTCGGCCGTGAGGTCGTCGCGGTTGAGATAACCACGAGCGACCCCGGCACCACCGATGTAGATTTCGCCCGGCACGCCCAGTGGCACGGGTTGTTTGTGCTCGTCCAACAGGTAGAACTGGGTGTTCGCCACCGGTTTGCCGATGTGCGCGGCAAATCCATCTTCCCGGGCCATCGACACCCAGCTTGAGTAAGTCGTGGTTTCCGAAGGGCCGTAGAGGTTGCACAGGCGTTTGACCTGGGTCTGCTCGAACAACGTCTCCACCAGGCTGCGCTTCAAGGCTTCACCGGCCACGTTGACCGTGTCAACGCCCTCGCCCAATCCGCCGGATTCCAGCAAGGCCTTGAGCGCCGAGGGCACGGTGTTGATCAGCGTGATGTCGTGCTCGCCCTCTTGCAGTTCCAGCACATTAGTGACCACTTCGATGCTGCCACCCGAGGTCAACGGCGCGAAACACTCGTAGACCGCCAGGTCGAAGTTCAGCGACGTCGAGAACAGGGTTTTCGACAGGGTTTGAGCGTCAAACGAGCGATGGGCCCAGGTCAGGAAGTTCACCGTGTTGCGGTGTTCGATCATCACGCCCTTGGGCAGACCGGTCGAACCCGAGGTGTAGATGACATAAGCCAAGTGCGAGGACGTCAGGCCAGTGACTTCAGGATTCAGCGGCGATTCGCACTGCCACAAGCCACTGTCGAGATCGATCACCGGCATTGACGCTGCTGCCAGCAATTCAAGGGTCGCCGTCTGCGCCAACACCGCCGCCGGCGCACTGTCTTCCAGCATGTAGGCGATGCGATCCAGCGGATACGCCGGATCCAACGGCACATAACCGCCGCCAGCCTTGAGAATCGCCAGCAGCCCCACGACCATGTCGATGCCACGCTCGACACAGATCGCCACCCGCGAATCGGGCTGTACACCCTGCTTGCGCAGGTAATGGGCCAAGCGGTTGGCCCGTTCGTTCAACTCGCGGTAGTTCAGGCGCTGTTCGCCACGGATCACCGCCACCGCCTCCGGCGTACGCTGGACCTGGGCCTCGAACAGACCATGAATCGTCTGCTGCTGCGGATAATCCGCCTCGGTGGCGTTGAACGTCACCAACAGCCGATCACGCTCCTGCGCTGGCAAGATCGTCAAATCAGACAATGACGTTCCAGCCGCACCCTCCAACGCCACGACCAGGCTCGTCAATGCCGCTTCCATATAGGCGCCGATCCGCCGTGCGCCGATTTCGACCACCGCCTGAACAGTCAGGCTGAAGCCTTCGCCGAGATCATCCACGGACAGCACCAGTGGATAGTTGGTGCGTTCTTCACCGCCCAGTTCCTCGATCCCTTCCCAGGTCGACGACGCTTGTAACGCATCAGGCTCGGCGACCGAATGACGGTAGTTGAGCAATGCACTGAACAAGGGCGTCGGTGCGACCACGCCACTGCAACGCTGGGCCAGCGCCAGGGAAGCATGTTCATGGCCCAACAGCCCGCTCAGCCGCGCGTGAGTCGCCAGCACGCCGTCGCGCACGCTTTGTGCACCGACTTGCACACTGATCGGCAAGGTGTTGATGAACATTCCCAAGGCGCGGTCGGCGCCTTCACCGCCCTGCATCCGCCCCATCAGCACCGTGCCGAACACCACCTCTTCGCGACCCGAAACCCGTCCCAGCACCTGGGCCCAGGCCAAGTGATACAGGCTCGCCGCACTCACGCCCAATTGACGCGCCTGCAGACGCAGAAGGCGGCTCAGCTCCGTCGAGATGGCCTGCTGGGCTTCCTCGATACTGCTGCCATCGCCACGGACATCCTGCAGGCCGAACGGCAGCGTCGGCTCGTCGATGTCGCCGAGCATCGCGCGGAAAAACCCTTCGTGCTCTTCACGACTCACGCCAAGGCATACCTGGGCCACATAGTTGCGGTAAGGCACCGCGTCGCCCAACTGACCGGCGTGGCCCTGCAAGTGCATCTGGATCTCGTGGCGCATCACTTCCAGCGCCGTGTGGTCGAGCGCCATGTGATGGACCAGCAGGGTCGCCAACCAACGCTGGTTGGCGGCGTCCTGGGCGAACCGAACGCGCATCAACGGCGCCTGGCGGATATCCAGGCGCTGGTGACTGACGTCGAAGCTCGCCTTCAACTGCGCGAGAATGTCACCCTCTTCATCGTGCGGGATAACCTGTTCAACACCCAGGACCGCCTTGCGCCAGACCACTTGCACCGGTTCGTCCAGCCCTTCCCAGGCCATGGATGACCTCAAGATGTCGTGGCGGTCGATCACGCCCTGCAAGGCCTGGGTGAAATCGTCCAGGCGTTCGCGGCTGTCGAAGGTGAACTGCGCTTGCAGCACATAGGGATCGCCTTGCTCGGCGGCGAGGTGATGGTAAAGGATGCCTTCCTGCAGCGGCGCCAGCGGATAGATGTCCTGCACGTTGCGCGCACCGCCCGGCACGGTGGACACGATGCGGTCTATGGCCTCCTGACTCAACCTCGCCAGCGGCAGCATGGCTGGGGTGATGTGTACGCAACCCGAAGGAATCAGGTTTGCCGGGACAGTCACCTCGTTGCCAGTCCCCACTGCCGCCGCCAGCGCGGCCAAGGTCGGTTGATTGAACAATATGCGCACATCGGCGCTCAAGCCGGCCTGGCGCATCCGCTCGATCAGGCTGACGGCCAACAGGGAGTGGCCGCCCAGTTCAAAGAAATGGTCATGACGGCCGACGCGCTCGACCTTGAGCACGTCTTGCCAGAGCTCTGCCAGGGTGGTTTCGACCTCGCCTTGCGGGGCTTCGTAGCCACGGGTGATCAGCGCGTCGAGGTCCGGCGCCGGCAGGGCTTTGCGATCGAGTTTACCGTTGGGGGTCAGTGGCAAGGCATCCAGGCGCACGTAGGCGACGGGCACCATGTAGGCCGGCAACTGCGTTTGCAGGTGCGTGCGCAGGGCTTCGATCTCTATTGTTTCGTCCGGCGAGTGTTGGGTGAAATAGGCGACCAGGCGCTTGTCCCCCGGCACATCTTCACGAGCAAGGACCACGGCTTCGTTCAAGGCATCGTGTTGCGCAAGCTTGGCTTCGATCTCCCCCAGCTCGATGCGGAAACCACGGATCTTCACCTGGTCGTCATTACGGCCCAGGTATTCGATGTTGCCGTCCGGCAGGTAGCGGCCCAAGTCGCCCGTGCGATACATGCGGGCGTTTACAGAGGTACTGAACGGATCTTTCAGGAAACGCTCGGCCGTGAGGTCGTCGCGGTTCAAATAACCACGAGCGACCCCGGCACCACCGATGTAGATTTCGCCCGGAACGCCCAGCGGCACGGGTTGTTTGTGCTCATCCAGCAGATAGAACTGGGTGTTCGCCACCGGTTTGCCGATATGCGCGGCAAATCCATCTTCCCGGGCCATCGATACCCAGCTTGAATAGGTCGTGGTTTCCGAAGGGCCGTAGAGGTTGCACAGGCGCTTGACCTGGGTCTGTTCGAATAAAGTGTCAACCAGACTGCGTTTGAGCGCTTCACCGGCGACATTCACCGTGTCGATGCCCTCGCCCAATCCGCCAGATTCCAGCAACGCCTTGAGCGCCGACGGCACGGTGTTGATCAAGGTGATGTCGTGCTCGCCCTGTTGCAGTTCCAGCACATTAGTGACCACTTCGATGCTGCCACCCGAGGTCAGCGGCGCGAAGCACTCGTAGACCGCCAGGTCGAAGTTCAGCGACGTCGAGAACAGGGTTTTCGCCAATGTTTCGGAGTCGAACGAACGATGGGCCCAGGTCAGGAAATTCACTGTATTGCGGTGCTCGATCATCACGCCTTTAGGCAGACCGGTCGAACCCGAGGTGTAGATGACATAGGCCAGGTGCGAAGACGTCAGCTCAGCCACCTCGGGATTCTGGACGGATTCGCCCTGCCACAAGCCGCTGTCGAGATTGATCACTGCCATCGAGGCATCGCTCAACAAGCCGACTGTGGCGTCCTGGGCCAACACCGCAGCCGGCGCACTGTCTTCCAGCATGTAGGTGATGCGATCCAGCGGATACGCCGGATCCAACGGCACATAACCGCCGCCAGCCTTGAGAATCGCCAGCAGCCCCACGACCATGTCGATGCCACGCTCGACACAGATCGCCACCCGCGAATCGGGCTGTACACCCTGCTTGCGCAGGTAATGGGCCAAGCGGTTGGCCCGTTCGTTCAACTCGCGGTAGTTCAGGCGCTGTTCGCCACGGATCACCGCCACCGCCTCCGGCGTACGCTGGACCTGGGCCTCGAACAGACCATGAATCGTTTGCTGCTGCGGATAGTCGGCTGCGGTGGCGTTGAATGTCACCAGCAGTTGTTCGCGCTCCAAGGCCGGCAAAATCGTCAAATCCGCCAGTGGCGATTCCACCGCACGCTCCAACGCCGCCGCCAGGCTCGTCAACGCCGCCTCCATATAGGCACCGATCCGCCGTGCGCCGATTTCGACCACCGCTTGAACGGTCAGGCTGAAGCCGTCGCCGAGATCGTCCACGGACAGCGTCAGCGGATAGTTGGTGCGCTCCTCACCACTCAGGATTTGTGCTCCGGCCCAGCGCCGCCCTTCACCGACCGCCTTGGGTGCCTGCGCCGCCACGGCTGTCTGCCGGTAATTCATCAGCGCGCTGAACAAGGGGGTCGGCGCGGCGACGCCGCTGCAGCGCTGCGCCAGGGACAATGGCGCGTGTTCATGCCTCAACAAGGTCGCCAACCGCGCGTGGGTCGCTTTCAGCGCGGCCAATACCCCCTGGCCTCCCGCTTCGACGCGCAAGGGCAGTGTGTTGACGAACATGCCCAGGGCATGGCCGGCTTCCTGCCCACTGTGCAGGCGGCCCATCAGTACCGTGCCGAACACCACTTCCTGGCGACCGGACAAACGCCCCACTACCTGACCCCAGGCCAAGTGATGCAGACTGGCCGCACTCACTCCCAGGCGCCGTGCCTGGGTACGCAACCGCTGGGCCAGATCGGCGGCCAGCGGCAACACCATCTCTTCGACACCGACACCGTCGCCCTGCACATCCCGCAGACCGAATGGTAATGTCGGCTCGTCTATGTCCCCCAGCATCTCGCTGAAGAACGCCTCATGGTGTTCGTGATTGCCTGCCAGCCGCACCTGCGCCACATAGTTGCGGTAAGGCACCGATACCGGCAGTTGGGCCGAACGGCCCTCCAGATGCGCCTCGATCTCCTTGCCCAGCATCCCCAGGGAGGTGGCATCGTCAATCAGGTGATGGAACAACAACACCGCGACCCAGTTGCCGTGGGTGACATCTTCGGTGAAATGAATGCGCATCATCGGCGCCTGGCGCAGATCGAAGCGGGTGTGACGCGGATCGAAACGGCGCTGCATCTGGCCAGCGATATCGCCTTCAGCCGCATCCAGACCGAGTTCTTCGACCATCAGCCGTGCCTGGCGCCAGACCACTTGGACCGGCTCGCCCAAGCCTTCCCACGCCACCGAAGTACGCAGAATGTCATGGCGTTCAATCGCCACTTGCAAAGCCTGCACAACAGCATCGAGCTGTTGGCGGCTGTCGATGCGCAACAGAATCTGCAACAGGTACGGATCGCCTTCCTCGGTCGCCAGGTGGTGGTACAGGATGCCTTCCTGCAACGGCACAAGCCCGTAGATATCCTGGACATTGCCCACGCCGCCCGGCACTGCCGCGACCACTCGATCGAGCTCGTCCTGGGTCAGCGTTGCCAGTGGCAGCATGTCCGGTGCGATGCGTTCGACCCCGTGGGCAATCATGTTGTCCGGTACCACGATGCCATTGCTGACACCCGTGGCGGCGGCCAGCGATGCCAATGTCGGCTGGCCAAAGAGAACCCCCACATCGGCGTGCAGCTTGACCTGGCGCATGCGTTCGATCAGCTTGACCGCCAGCAACGAGTGGCCGCCCAGTTCGAAGAACCGATCGTGTCGACCCACTTGTTCCACACCGAGCAGTTCGGCCCAAAGCCTGGCCAGAACAGTTTCCACTTCGCCTTCCGGGGCTTCGTAGCTGCGACGGGCATAGGCCTGTGAATCGGGCGCCGGCAGGGCCTTGCGGTCCAGCTTGCCGTTGGTCGTCAATGGGAGCGCATCCAGCAACACGAATGCACTCGGCACCATGTAGTCAGCCAACAAGCCCAGCAATTGGTCCCGCAGGTCAGCCACCGAGAGTGGCCGACCTGCGTCGGCCACCACATATGCTACCAGGCGCTTGTCCCCCGGGTTGTCTTCACGGGCGATCACCACCGCTTCGCGCACCTGCGCACATACCGCCAGCTTCGCTTCGATCTCGCCCAGCTCAATGCGGAAACCACGGATCTTTACCTGTTCATCGTTGCGCCCCAGGTATTCCAGTTCACCGTTTTTCAGCCAGCGGCCAAGGTCCCCGGTACGGTACATTCGCCCATGAGCCCCACCGTCGAACGGGTCGGCCAGGAATCGCGTTTCGTCAAGCTGGGGCCGGTTCAAGTAACCCCGCGCCACGCCCGCGCCCCCTACATACAACTCACCCTCCACGCCTACCGGCACCGGTTGGCCGTACTTGTCGAGCAGGTACAGGCGCAGATCGGGAATACGCTTGCCGATCGGGCTGACGCCGGTCAGTTGCGCATCCGCGGCACACAATGCGCGGTAAGTCACGTGCACTGTCGTTTCGGTGATGCCATACATGTTCACCAACTGCGTCCCGGCATTGGTCGAACGGGCATACCACGACTTGAGCATGCTGGTTTCCAGCGCTTCGCCGCCAAAGATCACCTGGCGCAGGCTATGGCACAGATCGCTCTCACCCTGGGCCACGATCAGTTGCCGGAAAGCGCTTGGCGTCTGGTTCAGCACGGTCACACCGGCCTCGCACAGCAGCGCGTAGCAGTCTTGCGGAGAACGACTGACCAGTTGCGGCACCACCAGCAAGCGGCCACCGTGGGTCAACGCGCCCCAGATTTCCCAGACCGAGAAATCGAAGGCGAAGGAATGGAACAGGGCCCACACATCCTGCGGACCAAAATCGAACCAGGGTTGGGTCGCCGAAAACAGCCGTGCGACGTTGCGGTGTTCGACCATCACACCCTTGGGCAGACCGGTGGAACCGGAGGTGTAGATCACATAGGCCAAGTGGTGCGACGCCAGGCCACGCACATCAGGGTTGAACCGTGGCTGTGCGCTGATACCCGCCGCTTCGGCCTGGTCAAGCAACACCACCGGGACTTGCAACGCCGGCAGCTGAACCTGCAGCGTCGATTGAGTGAGCAAAGCAACCGGCGCACTGTCGTCGAGCATGAAGGCCAGGCGCTCCTGGGGATAGGCCGGATCCAGCGGCACATAGCCGGCACCGGATTTCAGGATGCCCAGCAAGCCGATGATCATGTCCAGACCGCGCTCGACACAGATCGCCACGCGGTCGTCCGGGCGGACTCCGAGGATTAACAATCGGTGCGCCACCTGATTCGCCCGGGCGTTGAGTTCGCCATAAGTCAGGCAACGGTCTTCATGCACCACCGCTACCGCGTCAGCTTGGGCCCGCGCCTGCGCTTCGAACAGGCCATGGATCGTGTGGTCACGCTCATACGTGCGCGCATCGCTCGCGTTCCAGGCCTCAAGCATGTCCGCTTCGGCCGCAGTCGGCAGAATGAAGCCCTCGATCGGCAATGTATCGTCACGCAAGCCTTGCTCCAGCACATGCATGAATCGGTCGGCCATCGACTCGATTTCATCGGCCTGGAAGTAGCTTTCGTTGTAGATCCAGTGCAGCCAGGCATTGTCGTCGTTCGGGTTGCTCCGGATATGGATGGACAGCGGCATCTGTTCCTGGCCATTGGAGCCCATCACAAAATGAGCCGGCGCCTGTCCGAACATGAACCGACGATCTTCCTGCTCATAGGAGAACGAAACGTCGAACAGCTGCGCGCGGTTGTCGCGCCGCAACTCTAGCGAACGGTTCATCTCGCTCAGGGGGAACCGCTGGTTGCGATAATCCTGTTTGAGTGTGCGGGTCACGCCACGTATCAACTCGCCAAATGACAAGTCGCTGGCAAACTTGAAGCGCACCGCACTGACCTGCGTGAACAACCCCGCCGTTTTCTTGAAGGTGGCATTGGGACGGTTCAGGATCGGCAGGCCGATCACCAACTCATCACGCTGGGTGGTCCGTATGAAAAAGACATACAGTGCAGCCAGCAGCACCGAAAAACGTGACGCCTGATGTGCTTGCGCCAGGACGTCGATTCGATCGCTCAAGCTGTGGGCGAAGCGATACAAGGCTTGAGCACTGGGCGCCAGGACCCCGGGCTGCTGGTCATGGTGACGCGCGATGAACAGTGGATCCGGAACGTCCTGGTATTTGTCCAGCCAGTAGGCTTCATCGAGCTTGAAGCGAGGGGAATCACGATAGCGGGCATCTTCTTCGATGAAGCCGACATAGGATGGTGCCGACAAGTCAGGCGGCTGGTCGTTCTCCAGGGCGTCATAGAGTTCACCCAGCGAAGTGAGCACCAAACCGACGCCCCACCCGTCCAGGATGATGTGGTGAAGGTGCATCACAAAATAAAACGACGTGTCACCGAGCTTAGCCAGATAGAACCGGAACAACGGGCTTTCATCCAACCTGATGGCGACCGCCATCCGTTGTTGCATCCAGGCATGGACCGCTGCCTCTGGGTCAGGCCGATCGGAAAAATCCAGCACGGGAACCCGCGCTTCCAATGTCTCTGCCATTGTCTGCATGGGCACGCCGTCGGCGCCGTAGTGCAATACCGTACGCAGGGCATCGTATTTTTCAATCAACAGGTCGACCGCCCGCTGAAAGCGCTCAGGGTCGACGGCGCCCTGGATATGGAGATAGCCACCGATGTTGTACAGGGGGGAATCGCCCTTGGTCATCTGGTCCAGCCAGATGTCCCGCTGCGCTGTCGTCAGAGGGTAGCTTGTCGAGAGCTGGAGAAACTGATTCATACCCACCCCTCCGACACGCGCACGCACACCCACGACGAACCGCCCGGAGCCTTCCGGCCCCGTGGTTTTTCATCACACCGGTCGGCAGGCAGCCCCATTGCAACAACGCCATCCACAGCACGCGCAAAGATAAATTCCATACGTTCCTTCTCAGAGATTTGTCAGTGCTGCCCGGGTTGAATGCAACAGGCACGCCTGGAGTTGATGCAAATCCGCGCTAGTAGCCAGCGCGGCATGGGGCGATCGAGCGACCGGAGCGTTCTTGCATGGCATCGCCACCCGGCGCTGGACGCACGTCTGCCGGGTGAAGTTGATGCCAAGCGTTTTTCACGATTTTTCAGCGGTACTGTCGCGACATCGCAAGCCGGATGATGGGGCCTGGATGGACATTCAGGCTCGCTTGTCGCGCAAGGCGCAGTTGATGTCGGAAACGATCTGGCCATCCGACAACTTGATGATGCGATCAGCCAGTTGGAAATACTGGTCGTCATGGGTAATGATCAGCACCGTCTTGCCACGACGCTTGAGGTCGGGCAGCAGTTCCTCGTAGAAGAACTTCTTGAACGGTGGATCCTGGTCCGCGGCCCATTCGTCCAGCACGTAGACCGACCGGTCTTCCATGTAAGCGCACACCAGTGCCAGGCGTTTTTGCTGGCCATAGGACAAGGCCTTCAGGGTTGAATACCCCTGCCCTTCGATCTTGATCTTGTCGGCCAGCCCCAGGGTTTCCAGGTACTTGCTCGCCAGTGTCGGGCTGCCGTCCTCTTCGTCGGGGCCGATGAGGCGGTTGAACAGATGGAAATCGGAGAACACCGCGGAGAACAGATCGCGATAGTCGTTGCGATTTTCATCCGTGACAGGCTTGCCATCGAGCTGGACCTCACCCTCCTGGGGGATGTAGAGCCCGCAGAGGAGCTTGGCCAAGGTGCTTTTACCGCAACCGTTGCCACCGACAATGTAGATCAACTCGCCTGCCTGCACCGTCAGGTCGATGGGCCCCAGGGAAAAACCGGTCTCGGCGTGCAACTCCTGGTAATGCATGCGCACGGCTTTCAATTCGATGCGATTCCACGACTTCTTGTGCTCCAGCAGATGAACCTTGGCCACGTCGGTCTCGATGGGTTCCGGGTGCGGATCGTTGATCGAGAAACCGAACTCCGAAAGACGCGTACACGCCACCCGTCCCGCCGCCAGCAAGGGCATCGCCCCGACCAGCAACGACAGCGGGCCCATGATGTACAACACGGCCAGGACGCTGGCGGTCATGATTTTCGGATCGATGGCACCGACCAGGGGCGCGGCGAACAGCAGGCAACCGATCAGCAACGACAGCGTGAATTGCCCGACGTTGTCGGCGGCGGTGTACCACAGGCGCTCGACGAAGTTGTAGCGCGCCACCCGGGTGGAAGACGCCTCGATGGCCGAGCGACCGAACCAACGGCGCCGCACGCCATTGAGCTTGAGTTCCTTGAGGCCGAACACCAGAGCGTGGGTGTATTCATTGAACGCGGTGTATTCGTCCCGCACACGAGAGGTGTTCCGCACGCCACAGGAAAAGAAGAACAGATACAGCCCCACCCCCAGAATCATCAGTGAAACCGTCAAGGCCAGCACGACCCAGGACAGGTAGGCCAGGTAGCCGATGCCGAACAGAAAGACCGTCGTCTCCACCAGTATCGTGGGCATGATGATCAGTGTCGTATTCAATTGCGGGATGTCGTTGGTCAACATCGTCAGCACATTGGGCGGGCCACGCCGGTCCACTTCTTCCAGGGGCGTGGCGAGAATCTTGCGGCATAGCGCAATGCGCAAGCGCGTCATGATCCGCATGCTGGCGTAGGCCGGGAACAGCGCCGCACCGTTGCGCAGGATCAGCGCCGTGGCACTGAGCCCGATGAACCAGTACAGCGCATGCAGGCGCGAGCCGTCATTGTGGATAGCCTCGTTGATCACGCTCACCACCGCGATGGACGCCACCCCGCTGATGACACCGCAGATCAACGTAAAGAGCGTCAGCCAGGGATGGTTACGCCACAGCAGGCGCATGACCGAGCCTGGCTTGGGCTTCTTCGCTTTCTTCTCTTTTTTCATGGGTTGCTATCCTTCAATGGAGTCGCGAAAGGGCTCACGCCGGTCGCCATACATCGCCCCGGGCGGTCATTTCGCCCATCGCCACAACGATGAGGCGTGGTTCCTCGTAAGGGTCGCGAGCGTGGGCGGCCAACATGTTGTCGAGCATCACCACATCGCCCTTGCGCCAGGCGAACCTGACCGCACAGGCCTCATAGGCCTCACCGAGCAATGCCATGACGTCGTCTTCAATCGGCGTTCCATCGCCGTAACTGACCATGCGCGGCAGACGATCGGCGCCGAACATATCAAGCAGGTCTTCGCGCATTTCCTCGCCGAGACAGAACGGATGGTGCAGCTGTACCTGATTGAAAAAGGCCCGCTCCCCGGTCACCGGATGCTGGATAACCGCTGGACAGAGGGTGCGCACCTGAAGGGTTTCGTCGTCGAGCCATTCGAAATCGGTGCCCTGTTCCCGGCATCGCTGTTCGACGGCCGCGCGGTCGCTGGTACCGAAGAACGATGCCCAGCTCGGTTCGACGCCAGCGGTAAAGGTGCGGCTGTACATCAGGCCTTTTTGTTCGAACCGAGCCACCACCTGCGGCGGCAGTCTTTGCAGCACTTGCCGGATGTCGGCCAGCGGCGTCGCACCGCCAACCCGTGACGGCTGCTCGCAGTAGAACCATTGCTTGCGCGGCCAGCTTTCCAGGTGCGAGCTCTCGTTGTGATACAGGATCATCTCGCGCTCCGGATACGGCGTGGAGCGGTAGACGTTGCGTCCGCCCTCCTTCTTCGGCAAGTCGCCGTAGCTGCCGTGCAACCCGGGCGACAAGGCTTCGGCGAACGCCTCGAAGGCCGGCACCGAACCGAGGTCAAAACCACGAAACAGCACCGCGCCGTGACGACACAGCAACGCCTCGATGGCCTCGCGATGGGTGTTGGCCCACAACGAAGGATCCAGCCCTGGTCCGATCGGCTCGATCACCACCGGCAAACTCAAATCGTCGGCGAGCAATGACAGCCTGACCGATTCGCCGGCCCCGTGACCTGGCCAGACAAGCGAATCCGCCATCCCCTCAGCGGGCATGACGGGCGATGCGTCAGTTTGAAGACTCATGAATAACTCCTGAACCACGGATCGTCGGATCCACGTCGCAGGGCCGGACCAATGTGCCCCACCATCGGGCAAGGATAAAAACACTGATCCGGGATGATGTCTGGCACCGCAAACCGGGACAGAGGGGTCATGGTGTTTACTCGGGCCGTTTGCGGAGCGGCTGATCTTTGTCCCCATTTCCCGCGACAGACGCCGGCACGAAGTCGGTGCTGAAATGCGTCAGCTGCGAATTGCACAGGTACCGCAAACGATGCCGTGGGTCGCAGTGACGTCTCGAGCACATCGGTTTGCGACACGCAAACACGCTGTGCCTGGCATTTAACAGGAGCGTTAGTCATGCCGATTAAGAACACTGGCGGATCGGTCAACCCCGCGCCAGCCCCCCTCACGCCCGGTGCATTCCTGCATGAAACATTCGTCGCCCGGGCCCGTGAATTCCCTGAGCGAACCGCGGTTTCCGACGCCTCTCGCTCATTGAGCTACGCACAACTCGACACGGCTTCGTCGCAGCTGGCGGCCAGGCTTCGCCAGGAAGGCGTCCAGGACGGCATGCTGGTGGGGATGTGCCTGCCACGTGGCGTCGACCTGGTCATCAGTCTGCTGGGCATCCTCAAGGCCGGCGGCGCCTACGTCCCGGTCGACCCGCAATACCCCGGCAAGCGGGTCGAACACATCGTGCGCGACAGCGGCCTGGGCCTGATGATCGGTGAACTCGCCGACCTGCCCCAGAGCGCGTCCGTACGCGTCCTGTCCCTGGCCGAGCTGCTGGCCGGCCCGACCCTGCAACCGCTGCCCGCCAACGACCGCCGCAACCCCGACGAGGCCGCGGCCTATGTCATCTATACCTCCGGTTCCACCGGCGAGCCCAAGGGTGTATTGGTTGCGCACGGTAACGTCAGCCGCCTGTTGGACAGTACCCAACGCTCGTTCGCCTTCACCGAAAACGACGTCTGGTCGATGTTCCACTCCATCGGTTTCGACTTTTCGGTGTGGGAAATCTGGGGCGCCCTCGCCCACGGAGGCCACGTCGCCGTGGTGCCCTACGATGTTTCGCGCTCGCCAAGTGGCACGCGTCAATGGCTGGCCGACCAGGGCGTGACTGTCCTGAGCCAGACGCCATCGGCGTTCCGCGGCCTGGATGAGGCGGACCGCTCTGCCACTGCGCCACTAGCCCTGCGCTATGTGGTGTTCGGCGGCGAGGCGCTGGACGTCAAGGCCCTGCGCCCGTGGTTCGACAAGTACGGCGACGCGGCCCCGCAATTGATCAACATGTACGGCATCACCGAAGCCACCGTCCACACCACCTTCAAACGTGTGCTTGGCCAGGACCTGGAAAGCGCCGCCATGGTGTCCATCGGCACGCCGCTGGACGGCTGGCGCCTGCACCTGCTCGACGCCGATCAACAACCGGTGGCCCAAGGCAACGCCGGTGAGCTGTACATCGAAGGCGCCGGGGTCGCCCTGGGCTACCTGAATCGTCCCGCCCTGAACGCCCAGCGCTTCATCCGGTTGCCGGGCACTTCGGGCCGTGCCTATCGCACCGGCGACCTGCTGGTACTGGGAGACGACGGCGAGTACCGCTACGCCGGTCGTTGCGATGAACAACTGAAGATCCGCGGGTTCCGTATCGAGCCGGGCGAAGTCGAGGCGTGCCTGCAAGCCAGCCCCGCCGTCGCCGCCGCCCACGTGGCCGGTCACGATTACGGCGATGGCGACTGGCGCCTGGTCACCTACGTGGTGCCGACCCATGGCGTCTCGGCCTGGACCGAACAGGTGCGCAGCGAAGTGGCCGCACAGGTGGCCGCGAACCTGCCGGACTACATGCGCCCCTCGGCCTACATTCCACTGGCCGCGTTGCCGGTCACCGACCACGGCAAGATCGACAAGGGCCGCCTGCCCTCGCCCGATTCCACCACCTCGACCGTGGACCACGCCAGCGAACCGGGCCTCACCGAGCAGGAGCAGTTCGTGCTCAAGGTCTGGTCGGACGACATCGGCCTGAAGAACATCGGCCTGAACGATGATTTCTTCGATTTCGGCGGCACCTCCCTGGCCCTGATCCGCTCGTTGAGCACGTTCAAGGCCCATTACCGGGTCAACCTCGACCCAGGTGTGCTGGCAGATGGCGCGACCGCCAAAGTGTTGGCCGGCTGTATCCAGCGCTCCCTTGTTCAATCCCATTGATCGAAAAGGAAAAGCTCATGAGCAAAAAATTCGCCTTGACCCCGGAAGAACGTGCGTCCTTTGAAAAGAACGGCTTCATCGGACCGTTCGACGCCTATTCGCCAGAAGAAATGAAAGAAACCTGGAAGCGCACCCGTCTGCGCCTGCTCGACCGCAGTGCCGCGGCCTACCAGGACCTGGATGCGATCTCCGGCGGCACCAACATTGCCAACTACGATCGCCACCTGGACGACGAATTCCTCGCCAGCCACATCTGCCGTCCGCAAATCTGCGACCGCGTCGAGAGCATCCTCGGCCCGGACGTGCTGTGCTGGCGCACTGAATTTTTCCCTAAATACCCGGGCGACGAAGGCACCGACTGGCACCAGGCCGACACCTTCGCCAACGCCTCGGGCAAGCCGCAGATTCTCTGGCCGGAAAACGAAGACTTCGGCGGCACCATCACCGTCTGGACCGCCTTCACCGACGCCAACATCGCCAACGGTTGCCTGCAGTTCATTCCCGGCACCCAGAACAGCATGAACTACGACGAAACCAAGCGCATGGCCTACGATCCCGATGCCAACAACAGCTCGGTGGTCAAGGATGGTGTGCGGCGCGGTTTCTTCGGCTACGACTATCGTCAGCTACAGATTGACGAAAACTGGAAGCCCGACGAAGCCTCCGCCGTACCCATGCAGATGAAAGCCGGCCAGTTCATCATTTTCTGGTCGACCCTGATGCACGCCTCCTATCCCCACAGCGGCGAGTCCCAGGACATGCGCATGGGCTTCGCCTCGCGTTATGTACCGTCGTTCGTGAAGATCTACCCGGACTCCGACCACATCGAGGAATACGGTGGACGTATCAGCCTTGAAAAGTACGGCGCGGTGCAGGTCATCGGCGAGACGACCCCTGCATACAATCGCCTTGTCACCCACACGACCCGAGGCAAGAAATTCGAAGCCGTCTGATCTTTTCAATGCCATATGACAGTTGGCATGCGCAACGTGCCTGACAGGAGTCCCCAATCCATGACTACTTCCACCGACGCAGCGACGCGCCTGTGTGAGACCGTAAGGATGCTTAGGCACCTTGCCATCCATTTGCCCGATCCTATCTGCCTGAGCTTTTTGGCTCCGGGCAGTGACGTGGCGCCCGACCAGGCGTCCTCCAGCGTGAGAGCCACGGAGCGCGCGGTCAGCGCCGCGTTCGCCAGGATCGGCGTCAAAGCCGTGCAGTACGTGCATGACGGCGAGGCGCAGCTGTCGTCTTTCGAGATGTTCATCAGCAAGAAAATCTGCCAGGCGCTCGAGTTTGCCTATGACCACTTCGACGATGTCGACAGTGCCAAGGACTTCGGGCGCCTGGTCAGACACTTCGATTTCAGCGGTGCGGTGCCCGAGGTCGAGACACTGCACCTGATTACCCGCGACAACGTGGCGCTGTCGGTGCACGCCAGCACCGATCGAAACCGCCCGGCCATCGTTCTCGCCCTGCCCTGCGGCATGCCGTTCGACTTGTGTCGCGACTGGTTCAATGCGCTGAGTGAAAGGTTCTTCGTGGTCACCTGGGAAACCCGGGGGCTGTTCGGTTCCTGCACCTCCTTCGATCAATTGTCCGTGGACACCGATGCCCAGGTGGGCGATCTGATCAATGTGATGAACCACTATGGTCTGCAAAGCGCGCACTTGATGGGTATCTGCGGTGGCGCGGTGATCGCCCTCAGCGCAGCTGCCATACACACCGACCGGGTCAATTCCCTGAGCTTGTGGCACGGCGATTACAATCTGGGCGACGACAGCCTGCGCACCACCCACCAGCAGAACTTCGAATGGCTGATGGAATCGGCCGCCGTGGACCGCAACGAAGCCAGCGACCTGCAGGCGTTGTTCCTGGACCAGGCGACCCTGGCGACCATTCCGGACTCCATCGCCCATGCGGCGCTCTACCCCTATGTCAACGAAGAGCTGTTCTATCGCTATGCGCGACTCAACGATGCGCTGAACAAGACTGAGTTGAAGTCGCGGCTGGAGCAGATCACGGCGCCCACCCTGGTCGTCGCCGGCGATGCCGATGAAACCACCCACATTGGTGGTTCCAAGCACATTGCCGAGTCCATCAGTGACGCTTTGCTGCATGTGGAGCGTAATGGCAGCCATTTGGCGTTCTTCGAGTCGACCCATCGCTCGAAACACACCGCCTTCCACTTCCTGGAATCGACCCTCGAATCGACGGTGGTCTGACTGACCGGATAGAGCGCAGTGCAAAACCCGTGGGAGCTGAGCTTGCTCGCGATAGCGGTGGTTCAGCTTGCATTGGTATTGACTGTGCCGCCGTCATCGCGAGCAAGCTCGCTCCCACAGGGGAGTTGTGGTGGATGTAAGCTCTGTGAACACCCCAAACCAATGTGGGAGCGGGCTTGCCCGCGAAGACAGCGGCACATCCAACATCCCTGCCAGCTGAACCACCGCTATCGCGAGCAAGCCCGCTCCCACAGGGGAGTTGTGGTGGATGTAAGTTCTGTGCCCCCCCCCAAAACCAATGTGGGAGCGGGCTTGCCCGCGAAGACGGCGGCACATCCAATATCAATGCAAACTGACCCACCGCTATCGCGAGCAAGCTCGCTTCCACAAAAGGGGGCTGCGGCGACCTCAATCTTTCGGTCGCCACCCCTCCCGGTGACATGGATTCACATCAAGCCACCATGTGCTTCTCACGATGAAACTCAAGGTACAGCACCGTACGGTGAGCCCTGGACGCATTGACCGCAAAGTGATCCAGGGATCCATCGAAAATCACCAGGTTACCGTTGGTGCTCTGGTTAAAGCTGCCATTGACATTAAGGTAGGCATAGTTCTGTGTGGTAGGCGCATCGATGGTCAATTGCATGTGCAGCAGGCCTTCTTCCCAAGTGCCGGTATGGGAATGCGTACCGAGGAACACATTGGGTTCCATGCGCAATAAGGCGCAAAGCTTGATGCCGGGAATCTTGCTCAGCAGCTCGATGGTCCCGGGCATGGCGTCGCGGGCGTAGGGGATCGGGGTGTCGTAGGCCACCAGGCCGTATTGGGTCCACTCCGGCATGATATCCATGTCGTCGCCCCATCCCCAGAGCCAGCCATACTCTCCCCCAGCCGCCATGTGAGCGTCGATCTCCTCGACGATCTCGGCGATCTGCTTGCCCACGCGGTTGATCGTCAGGGTTGGCGCATTGAGGGCCAGAAATTCCTCGCGGATCACTTCCCAGTTGTCGGCCAGGTTCTTCAGTTGCGGAAAACGGCTGGGATCATAAAACGACGGGCGCATAGGTACTCCTTTTATTGAGGTTGTCGATTCCGCTGGCGATGCCAGAGAGTCCTGTCCGCCGGGTGAGAGGGCGTAGCAGGAGAGCCTGCCAAGGTTGACCCACCGGGCTTGGGCTGTCTGTCACGGGAATCAGGTACACCGGGCCGACCGGCATTACAGGGGCTCGGCCTGGGGGTTTTCGATCATCCGCGCGGCCGCCACCGGCGCCGGGGGCTCGTCCAGTCGACGCATCGGCCCATACAGCAAGACGCTCAATGGCAGGAACGCGAACAACCCGCCGGCCACCACGAACAGCAACCCCACGCCACGCCCCGGCCCTACGCCCAGCCAGCGTCCGATCGAGTCGGCATAAAGCCCGCCAGGCATCAGCGCTGGCTGGAACCAGTGGTCCACCAGGAAACCGCCGATGATCACCGCCAGGCTGGTGGTGGCGATGGTCAACATACTGATCAACGCAAACACACTGGCACGGCTGCCGGCGGGGATCCTGCGCATCCACAGCGAGTTCACGCTGGCGTCGGCGATGCTCGCCATGGTGATTGCGACAAAGGCCAGTGCGCAGTAGGCGAAAGTCTGCGAGACCAGCCCCAAGGCGACGACGCAGCCCGCCAACAACAGATCGGCCACCGCCACCAGCGCCATCAACCGACGCGGATTGCCCATCGAGATCAGCAGCCCCGCGCCCGCCAGCCCACCCAGAGCCGCCCAGGTGTAGGCCATGCCCAAGGCTTGGCTGCCCAGGGTCGATAGCAGCAACGGCGTCATCATCAGGGTGGCCAGTGACAACAGCGCCGTGCGCATCATGGTGTAGACCAGCAGCCCCGCCATCAGCCGCTCGGCGACAAAGAACTTCAGCGCCGCGACGACATTTCCCAGCGCCCCGCCAAACACCGTGCCTTTGGGCCCGCCGTCCTGACGACCCGGCGCTTCTCGCACATGGGAGAACGCCTTGATCACCAGCAAGGTGCCGGAGCAGAAGGTCATCAGGTCCACCGCCAGGATCGTCACCAACCCGGCACTGGCCATGATCGCCCCCGCCAACAACGGTGCCACCAGGGCCGACGCGTTCTTGCTGATACTGATCAACCCCGAGGCCCGGGTGAACTTGTCAGGGGCGACAATCGTACTGACAGCGGCCTGATAGGCCGGTTTGCGAAAGGCGCCGACAATCGACGCCAGGCAATTGAAATTGTACAGGTGCAATGGCTCCAGGCGTTCGAACCAGAGCAGCGCCATGACCCCGAGGAGCAGCACCGCCAGGGTCACATCGCAACAGACAATGATCACCCGATGGCTGATCCGATCGGCCAGCCCACCCGCCAAGGGCAAGAACAACACTGCAGGCAATGTCGCCGCCAGTACCACGTTGGCGAAGGCCACCGCCGAACCGGTATGGTTGTACACCCAGACCCCCAGGGCGAACTCCATCAACGCCGTACCCACCACTGCCAGCGACTCGCCGCACCAGAGGAAATAGAAACCGCGCCCCAGGTCAAAACCCCGGCGGCCGCTCCCAACGCTCATGGGCGCACATCGCGAGGCGTGACCACACCGATCAACTTGTCCAGCAGCCGATAGGCCAGGGAGTAAAGCACCGCGCCAAGTATCAACGGCGCAAAACGGGAAAACAGATAGGTCCGCAACACCCGCCTGGCGATGGGCGAGCTGATGTTGCCACTGACATGCAAGGGCGTCGGGAACGTCGCCGCGACGGTTGCGCCGAATTCATCGTCCATCGATTGCACGGCGTGCCACCAGTAGACCGGGATGTACAGCGCATCCCCCGGTTCCACCACCGTACGCAGTGCCCGCAACGCTCGAGTGCCAGGGAAACGCCCGGTGTCGATGTCGTACAGGTAGCCCGCCTCCTCGATCACTGGACGCAAGGCCCTCCAGCTGGCTTCGTCCGGCGGTAACAGCAACACTTCCTTGGCACCGACGACCTGGGCCATGAACGTTTCGTCGACGACATGGAAGTGCCAATCGGTGTAGGAGTTGCGGTACAGGAAACTGCGATGGGGCGGGTAGTGCCGGGATTTGCCCAACTGCGGCATGAAAGGCAACCCACCGACATCCTCCTTCATCGGCTCGATGGCCGAGCCTTCGGAGAACCGGCAGCTATCGGCCACCAACGGTGAATCACCCACGTTCAGGTCGTCGAGAAACTGGTGGAACGGCATTTCCCGATAGACCGTGTTGGCATACTCGGTCAGCTCGGCCTTGACCTTTGGGTTGGACCAACCGATGACCTCGGAAACGATCTGCGAGCGCACCACCACCGCACTGTTGCGCGAGTGCGCCTTGAGGTAGTCCAGGCGTTGCCATTTCTGGAAAGCCGGCCAATGCCGTACCGCATTCTTGACCAGGCAGGGACGGTTGCGATTGACGTAGCGGCGGGTGAATTCCTCTTTGGAAATCGCCAGCGCATCGATCACGTCGACCGCGCCTGCCTGTGGGTGATTGGGGAAGCGGGACAAGCTCCAGAACTTCGTCGCTGGGCGGTCCGATTCGGCGGTTAATGGCATGTTTCGACCCTCGCAAGCACACTCAGGGCCGTTGGTATAACAGACTCGCGCGACCACGCCCAAGCGCCGCAAAGCCACGTTCCGCGCCGTTGTCCCTGCTTCCCATGACAGACATCCCAAGGCGGATGCTCTAATTTTTTCACACTTTGTGAAGGGATATCAGGCGCAGCCGAACGGCAGGACGGGACCCTCGACGGCTCGCAACGCAGCCCTCGCCACCCCGTCGCACCCAGCGCTTAGCGCCGCCTCCGATGTCCTTCTCCACGGCTATTGATTCCGCCGACTGGCAGTCGTCCAGGCCTTCACCACTGCCATTCGAACGGAGAAAAACCTCAATCGATTCTGCAAGCAGGTGCTCCGAAATGGATTCGTCGACCGATATGTTGCCTACCCAAGACTCCGCGTCCCACGAGCTGGCCTCCGTCCAGCAGGGCATCTGGCTGGATCAGCTCGCACACCCGGACCTGCCCTACTACAACATCGGCATGTCCCTGGAGATCAAGGGCCAGATCGACATTGCATTGTTCGAGAAAGCCATCGAGTTGGTCGCCAACCGGCACGACACCCTGCGCCTGAGCTTCAGTCATGAAGGCGGCACCGGCCGTCAGCGAGTGCTGCCCGAGGTCAAGGTAAACATGGAGGTGGTGGAGTTCTCCGAGGCCGACGCCGAGGCCGGCCTGGCCATGGACTATCTGCGCAACGCCTTTCGCCAGCCCTTTGAATCATTGACGGGCCGGCTCTGGGAGGCACGCATGGTCCGCTGCGGTCCGAACCGCCATTATTGGCTCGCCCGCTACCACCACCTGGTCACCGACGGCATTGGCGTGGCCCTGATCGGCCATGCCGTGGGGGCGGCCTACAATGCGCTGCTGGCCGGCAACGATGAAGTCGCCCAAGGGCATTCCTACCTGTCGTTCCTGGAAGATGACCGGGCTTACCTGGCCTCGTCCCGCTATGAGCGCGACCGCCAGTTCTGGCAAGAAACCTACGCACAGATGCCGCCGTCGCTGCTGCAGCGCCGGGCCGATTTCAAGACAGGCCTGGCCAATGAGCTGGCCCCCAGTGCCCAAGTCCAGGCGATGCTGCCCCGGGCGCTGTACAACGCGTTGACGCAATTTTCCAGCGAACGCAGCCTGTCGGTCGCCCATGTGCTGATCAGCGTGGTCGCCACCTATTTCTGCCGCACCGTGGGCGTCGATGAAATCGTCATCGGCATGCCCGTGCATAACCGCACCACTGCCCGGGCGAAAGAAACCGCAGGCATGTTTTCCTCGGTCAGTCCGATCCGCCTGCCCGTCGACTTCGACGCCTCGCTGCTGGACCTGATGCACACTGCCGGCGGGCAACTGCGCCGCTGCTACCGCCATCAGCGCTTCCCCATCGCCGAACTCAACCGCACCCTGCGCCTGGCACAGACCGGGCGTCGACAGCTGTTCGACGTATCACTGTCGTTCGAAAGCCTGGATGGCGACGATCAGTTTGGAGGCACTTCGTCTACGGTCATCACCATGGACAACGGCTACGAGCAGACGCCCATGGCGATCTTCGTGCGCGACTATCATCCGTTCGAAGACGTCCACCTGGATTTCAACTTCAACACCGCCTACTTCAGTCTGGAAGAGGCCCGGCACCTGCAACAACGCATCGTCTCGATGCTCGAGGCAGTGCTGGAGCAGCATGCAACGCCCGTGGGGCAGTACCCGCTCATGAGCCACATCGAGCAGCAAGGCGTGCAAGTCGAATTCAACGCCACGGCCCGCGACTATCCGCGGGATGTGTTGATTCACCAATTGTTCGAACAGCAAGCCCGGCAGCGTCCGCACGCCTGTGCCGTGCGCGGCGATGCCGGGCCGCTGCTCAGTTATGAACAACTCAACCGCCAGGCCAATCGGTTGGCCCATCGCCTGATCGAGCTGGGCGTGAAACCGGATGACCGAGTGGCCGTGAGCCTGAGGCGGGGACCGGAAATGGTCGTCGCCCTGCTGGGGGTTCTCAAGGCTGGGGCGGCCTACGTGCCCATCGACCCGGACCTGCCGAATGCACGCCAGGCATTCATGCTCGACGACAGCAGCCCTCGGGCCATACTGACCAGCCAGGCGTTGCAAGGCCTGCTGCCAGCGTCGAGTGCCCCGCTGCTGGCCCTCGATAATTACGCCCAACTGGCCGCTCACCCCGAACACAACCCGGACCCGCAAGTCCTCGGCCTGAGCCCCACTCACCTGGCCTACGTGCTCTACACTTCCGGTTCCACCGGCACCCCCAAGGGGGTGATGAATGAACACCTAGGCGTGGTCAACCGTCTGCTGTGGGCCCGGGATGAATACGGCGTCGATGCCACCGACCGCGTGTTGCAAAAGACTCCGTTCGGTTTCGATGTGTCGGTCTGGGAATTCTTCCTGCCGCTGCTGGCCGGTGCCGAACTGGTCATGGCGCGCCCGGGCGGCCATCAGGAACCGGACTACCTGGCCCGGCTGATGCGTCAGGCCAGCGTCACGATGTTGCACTTCGTGCCGTCGATGCTCGACCTGTTTCTCGAACACCATGACGGGCAGGCCTTCCCTGACCTGCGACGCGTGTTGTGCAGCGGCGAAGCCCTGCCCCGTAGCTTGCAACGGCGTTTCGAACGGCAATTGCCAGAGATCGAGCTGCACAACCTCTATGGCCCGACCGAGGCGGCCATCGACGTGACGGCCTGGCGGTGCCGCGCCAGTGACCCTGGTGAAAGCGTGCCCATCGGCCGGCCGATCGCCAATATCCAGATGTACGTACTCGATGGCCGTGGCGCACCACAACCGCTGGGTGTCGCCGGGGAAATCCACATTGGTGGTATCGGCGTGGCCAGGGGTTACCTGAACCAACCGCAATTGAGCGCCGAGCGCTTTATCGCCGACCCGTTCAGCACCGAGCCGAACGCACGCCTGTACAAGACCGGCGACCTCGGCCGCTGGCTCGCCAACGGCGCCCTGGAGTACTTGGGCCGCAACGACTTCCAAGTGAAGATCCGCGGTTTGCGCATCGAAATCGGTGAAGTCGAAGCGGCCCTGGCGTTGTGCCCGGGTGTTCGTGAAGTGGTGGTCATCGCCCGTGAAGATCACCCCGGGCAGTCGGAAAGCAAGCGTCTGGTCGCCTATATCTGCGGCGAGCCGATCCCGGCCGAACAACTGCGCAGCACCCTGCTCAAGCACTTGCCCGAATACATGGTGCCCAGTGCCTTCGTGCACCTCGATGCCCTGCCCCTGACCGCCAACGGCAAGCTCGACCGCCGCGCCCTGCCAGCCCCCGGCCTGGAAGCCCTGGCCAGCAAAACCTACGAGGCGCCCCAGGGCACCACGGAAATCGCCCTCGCCGAGATCTGGAAAGATCTGCTGCAACTGGATCAGGTCGGCCGTCACGACGGCTTCCTCGAACTCGGTGGCCATTCCCTGCTGACCGTGCAGTTGCAGGCCCGCCTGCACCAGGACCTCGGCGTCGAGATCGACCTGCGCACCCTCTTCGCCCAGACCTCGTTGAGCGAACTGGCCCAACGGGTGGAACAGGCCGGTCACTCCCACGTCCAGCCCATCGACGTGGTTTCCCGCGAGCAGGCGTTGCCGCTGTCCCTGGCCCAGCAACGCCTGTGGTTCCTCGATCAACTGGACCACGCCGCCAGTGTTGCCTACCACATGCCCGCCGCGTTGCACCTGCGCGGTAGTCTGGATCGCCACGCCTTGCAACGTGCCCTGGACCGCATCGTCGCCCGTCACGAAAGCCTGCGCACCACCTTCGAACGCCGCGACGGCGAGGTCCGCCAGCGCTTCGCCGCCGCCGACAGCGGCTTCGCCTTGCAGGAACACGACCTGCAAGATTTGGACGCCGATGCCCGGCAAACCGCCGTTACCCAACTCACCCAGGCCGAAGCCCGGGACGCCTTCGATCTGAGCCAGGGACCGCTGATTCGCGGCCGCCTGCTGCGCCTGGCCGAGGACGAACACATCCTGTTGGTGACCCAGCACCACATCGTCTCCGACGGTTGGTCGGTGGCGGTGTTGATCGGCGAGTTCAACGCGCTCTACGCCGCGTTCAGCCAGGGCCTTGACGATCCGCTGCCCCCCCTGGCCCTGCAGTACGCCGACTACGCCAACTGGCAACAGCAGCACCTGCAAGGTGAACGCCTGCACGCCCAGGTCGGTTTCTGGAAAGCGCACCTGGACGGCGCCCCGGCGCTGCTGGAACTGCC